>NZ_JBKQOT010000336.1:0-17880 GCF_052145395.1 Roseiarcus sp. | reverse complement strand
AGCGCGAGATCGAGGCGGTGAGCTTGCGCAGCGCCTGGCTCATCAGGCGCGCCTGCAGGCCGGGCTGCGACTCGCCCATTTCGCCCTCGATCTCGGCGCGCGGGGTCAGCGCCGCCACCGAGTCGATAACCAGCACGTCGATCGCGCCGGAGCGCACCAGCGTGTCGGTGATCTCCAGCGCCTGCTCGCCGGTGTCGGGCTGGGAGATCAACAGGTCGTTGAGATTGACGCCGAGCTTCTTGGCGTAGACCGGATCCAGCGCGTGCTCGGCGTCGACGAAGGCGCAGACGCCGCCGCGCTTCTGGGCTTCGGCGATCACATGCAGCGTCAGCGTGGTCTTGCCCGAGGATTCCGGCCCATAGATCTCGACGACCCGCCCGCGCGGCAGCCCCCCGACGCCGAGCGCGATGTCGAGCCCGAGCGAGCCGGTTGAAACGGTTTCGATCTCGACCGCCTGCTGGTTCTTGCCCAGCCGCATGATGGAGCCTTTGCCGAAGGCGCGCTCGATCTGCGAGAGCGCTGCGTCGAGCGCCTTGGTCTTGTCCACCTGAGTCCCTTCCACCACGCGAAGAATCGGCTGGTTCATCGTTCGGGTCCTTCTCTCACGGGCGGGGTCTCATCCGCAACTGCGGTTCCGCGCCTCCCTGGCGGTATTTGTGCATGGTTTGTTCTCAAACGCAAGTTCTTTTTTTGTTCTCAGGCGGCGGTTCTTGGCCAGCGTTAACTTAGGGTTACCGATAGGTTCGCTTCGGCGAACCGCCCAAACCATGCGCGCGGGAGGCGCCGGCCGGCGCGGGAATTTTTTTCTGGTGGAATAGCGGGGGAGGCGTATTCCTTCAATCGCCCCCTCCCCGGGAAGCTCTTCCGCGCGGAACCGTCCGGCTCACCGCTTTTACCGAAGCCTGGTCGCAGCGATCCACCAGCCCGGATACTCCGCCGTGAGAGAAGCCTGCGCATCTCGCGCGGCGCCGGGCGCGTCGAAGATCGCGAAGCAGGTCGCGCCCGAGCCCGACATTCTCGCGAATTTCACCCTCGGCAGACGCCTCAGCCGGTCGAGGATGTCCCCGATCATCGGGAGGACTTTTTGCGCCGCAGGCTCCAGGTCGTTGCCGCCCAATTCCAGCGCGTCCAGGGTCGCCGTCGATACGGAATCGGGGGACGGAGCGCCGCGGTCGGGATCGCGCCCGCCCCCGCGCTCAAGGCCCAAAGCCTCGAACACCTCCCGGGTCGCGACGGCGCGTCGCGGGTTGACGAGGACGGCCTCTAGCGCCGGTATCCGAAGCGGGGGGCCGAGATGTTCGCCCGTCCCGGCCATGCTCCGCGCGTGAGCCGTGAGGCAGACCGGCACGTCCGATCCGGTCTCCAAGGCCGCTTCGCGCACGCGGTCGTCGGCCAGCGACAATCCGTTCGCCTCCGCGAGCGCCCGAAGGCATGCAGCGGCGTCGGACGAACCGCCCCCCAATCCCGCGGCGGCCGGCAGGCGCTTGACCAGCCTGAACCGACCCATGACAAGGCCGGGAAAGCGCGCCGCCAGTGCCCGCGCGGCGCGCGCAACCAGGTTTTCCGCGGACGGGCCGATCTCTGCCGCGCCCGGTCCCTCGACGGAGAGCTCAAACCCGGGGCCCGGCGCGAAGCCCAGCCAGTCGCAGACGTCGGCGAAGGCCACCACGCTCTCGAGATCGTGGAAGCCGTCGAGCCGCCGTCCGGTCACGCGCAGGGTCAGGTTCAGTTTCGCCGGGGCGCGATGCCAGCGCATGAGAGGGGAAAACCTAGAATCGTTTGCGTATGGGTTTGCTCAACGTCGATGTTTGGCGCGCGACGCCATGAGCGCGCCGACGCAAGGTCTTCGCCAAGATCGGCTGGACCTTAAGAGCGACGCGCCCTAGCCGCCGCCCGCCTTCGGCGCCGGGCTGTCCGAAGCCGGACGATCGGGGCTGGCGTCGGGCAGTCCGACGTCGATCTTCTTGAGGATCGCAGGCAGGTCTTCCGGCTCTGGCTGCATGTCGCGGGCATGGTTCCACTGGAATCGCGCCTCGATCTTGCGGTTCACTCGCCAGTAGGCGTCGCCGAGGTGGTCGTTCAGCACAGGATCGGCCGGCTTCAGGTCGACTGCCCGCTCCAGGGTCTGCGTCGCCTCGGCGTATTGTCCGAGCTTGTAATGAGCCCACCCGAGGCTGTCGACGATGTAGCCGTCGTTGGGCCGCAATTCCACGGCTCGACGCAGCATCTTGAACGCTTCGTCGAGCTTGACGCCCTGGTCGACCCAAGAATAACCCAGATAATTCAGCACAAGAGGCTGATCCGGGAACAGCTCCAACGCCGTCTTGAAGTCATCTTCGGCTTTCGGCCATTCCTTCGCGCGTTCGTAACAGATCCCGCGGAAATAAAAGAGGGTCCAATTGTCGCGATTCGGAATGCCGACTGCGGCGATCGCTTTGTCATAAGTCGCCGCCGCTTCCTTGTACTGCTTGGCTGATCGCTGCAGGCCGGCCAGCGCGCTCAGCGCGTCGATGTCGTGCGGCTGCACGGCGACGAGGGCCGCCAGGCGTTTGATCGCCTCATCGGACTGGCCGAGGCTGTCGAGCACCAGCGCCGCCTGGATCTCCGCATCTTCGTGCAGCGGGGACACCGCCGGCACGGATTCGTACGCGGCGATCGCCTGCTCGCCCTTCTTCATCTGGTCGAAGAGATTGGCCAGCGTCACGGACGTCAGATCGTCGTGGGGCCGCAGATAGAGCGACAAACGCAGATACACCAGGGCGGGCATCTCATCGCCCTCCCGGATGCCGGCCGCTCCCAGGCCATAAAGCACTTCGCCCGCGCCGTCCTTCGCGTTGCTCACCAGCGGGGCCGGCGACACGCCCGACTTGAGATCCGCCAGCGCGCGCACGACGATCGGGTGGTTCGGCGCAGCCAGGGCAAAGTCGTCGTACACCTTGATCGCCCCGTCCCGATCGCCGTGAGCGGCGAGAAAGCGCGCATAGGCGTCGGCAAACCGGAGGGCGTTCTTGTCGGCCTCGTAAGCGGCCTTCAAACGGCGTTGGGCTTCGGTCTGGTTTCCGAGCAGATCGGCGATCAGACCGGCATGGAAATCCCGAAACGCGCCGACCGCGGGATCGCGAATGCGATCGAGCGTCTCGAGGGCGTGCCGAAGATCGTTCTGGCCGGCATAGGTCCAGGCCGTGAGCAGGTTCGTCGTCACGTCGCGGGCCTGAGCGTCTCGGGAATAGAGCTCGGCGCGGGAGGAGGCATAGTCGCCCTTTTGCATAAAGCTGGCCGAAAGCGCGAGGCGCGCCAGCCGGTTGCCCGGATCGCGCGCCAGCAGGCGCTCGGCCAGCGCGCTGGCGGCCGGGACGTCGCCGTTGGACAGCGCGGCAGAGAACGCGCGGTCGATAAGATCCGCATTGCGCGGATCGATCCTCAGCGCCTCGCGATAATACGCCTCGGCGGATTCGGTGTCGCGATCCGCACTCGCGATCAACCCGGCGAGATAGTTTCCGGGCTGGCTGGCGCCGATTTCGGGCGCTCCCGGCGCGTCCCCGACAGTGGCCGCCGCCGGCGCGGGCGCGCCGCCGCCCAATGTCATCGCGGCCAGAGCGCCGACTGCAAGGGCGCAACGCAAAGATGGACTGATCACTACGGTTCTCTCTCCCGAGCATAACCCGAGGGGCGCGGCCATGGAAGCGCTATCGCCCTGTTCTCGATTCTAAGCCGAGATGCCCTCGCTTGAAAACAAGGCGAATCTTGGCCGCTCGCGCGGTCACATGTCGGGATAATCGGGTTCGCCGGCCTGGTCGACGTTTTGGAAATGTTTTGATCCGGCCTTTTGATCTCGCAGGTCTCGTCACCATGATGTGACCGCACGCACGGAGAGGCCGACCGACTCCTTCCGCCACGGCCCGTTCCGGAGGCATGATGGGCCTCAGGCGAGGGGGTCTAGCCGATCCGTTTCATCCTCAGGTCCTCGCCCTCAGGCACATGCCTTCTATGGGTTTCTCGTTCAGGCGGAAAACGATTCGGGGCGGGGCCAGGCGGCGCCACTTTTTGATTGCGGAAAAGCAGAAATATGGGTATGATCCCTTCATGCGAGCATCAGACAAAAGCGCAAGCGGATCGGCGCCGTCTTGAACGCGGCCGCATACGCGGAAAGGGGCCGCATGGCCAAAAAATGGCAGTCGGACAGCTTTTGGCGTCCAAGCGATTGAAAAGATGGAGTCGGCGCCAAAACCGCTCATTCGTGGCGGACTTCGCTTTTTGCGATGCGAACCACGATCCGCGGCTCGGACAAGTGGGTCGAGACTGCAACACTGTCGTCCCCGCGCCGGTCTTGCGAACAAAGCGCGAAACGTGATTGCGTCTGTTCGATGTCGCTTGCCCTGATTCGCGCCACCGCGCCCGTCGAGCTCAACCCCGAGCAGCAGCTCGCGGTCGAGCACGGGATCGGCGCGGCCGGGGGGTTTTCGCCGCTGCTGGTCATAGCCGGCGCCGGCTCGGGCAAGACGGCGATGCTCGCCCACCGGGTCGCGGCGCTGATCCTCGCCGGCGCCGATCCAAAGCGGATCATGCTCGCGACTTTTTCCCGTCGCGCCGCTGCGGAGCTCATCCGCCGGGTGGAGCGGCTGCTCGCCCGCCGTCTTTCTCCCGAGGCTGCTGCGGCGGCGGCGCCGGAATATTCAGGAACGTTCCACGCCATCGGCGCGCGGCTCCTGCGCGAATACGCCCCGCGGTTGGGGCTCGACCCGCAATTCACCATCCACGACCGCGAGGATTCGGCGGACCTGATGAACTGGGCGCGTCACGAGGCGGGATTGACCGAGACGAAAGACCGTTTTCCGACCAAGGCGACCTGTCTCGCGATCTATTCGCGCGTCGTCAACGCCCGCGCCAACCTCGGGGTCACGATCGGCAAGTGGTTTCCCTGGGTGGCCGCGCACGAGGAGGCTTTGCGCGCGCTGTTCGGCGCTTATGTCGAGGCGAAGCAGCGCCAGAACGTGCTGGACTACGACGATCTTCTGCTCTGGTTCGCCCAGATGCTGACCGAACCCAGCATCGCCGCCGAAATTTCCGACCGCTTCGACCACCTGCTGGTTGACGAATATCAGGACACCAATGCGCTGCAGGCGGAGATCTTGCTGGCGCTGCGCCCGCGCGGGGCGGGGCTCACCGTGGTCGGCGACGACGCGCAGTCGATCTATTCCTTCCGCGCCGCGACCGTGCGCAACATCCTCGACTTTCCAAAAAGCTTCGAACCGCCGGCGCGCGTCGTCACGCTCGACCGCAACTATCGTTCGACACAGGCGATCCTCGGCGCCGCCAACGCCGTGATCGCGCTCGCGCCCGAGCGCTTCGCCAAGGACTTGTGGACCGATCGCAAGGAGGGTTCGCCGCCCGCGCTCGTCACCGTCCCCGACGAGGCCGACCAGGCGCGTTATATCGCGGCCTGCGTGCTGCAAAACCGCGAGGCCGGCGCGACGCTGAAATCCCAGGCGGTGCTGTTCCGCGCCTCGCATCACAGCGCCGCGCTGGAGCTGGAGCTGACCCGGCGCAACATCCCGTTCGTAAAATTCGGCGGCCTGAAGTTGCTCGACGCGGCGCATGTGAAGGACACCCTGGCGCTGATGCGCTTTGCCGAGAATCCACGCGACCGTGTGGCGGGCTTCCGGGTCGCGCAACTGCTGCCGGGCATCGGTCCTAAGATCGCCGAGACGATCGTCGCCGCGGCGGCCGAGGACGACGGCTTCGACGCGATGGGGGCGCTGACGCTGCCGGCGCGCGCGCGCGCGGGCTTCGCCGCCTTCGCCGAGCTCATGCGCCGCCTCGCATCGCGCGCGGCGCCCTGGCCGGGCGAGCTTGCCGACGCCGTGGCTTGGCTCATGCCTCAGATCGAGACGCGCTACGACGACGCGACGGCGCGGATCGGCGATCTCGAGGCGCTTGAGCGCATCGCCGGCTCCTTCGCTTCGCGCGAGCGTTTCCTAAGCGAACTGACCCTCGATCCGCCCGACGCGACCAGCGACGAGGCCGGGCCGCCGCTCCGTGATGAGGACTATCTCATCCTCTCGACCATCCATTCGGCCAAGGGGCAGGAATGGCGGTCGGTGTTCGTGCTCAACTGCGTCGACGGCTGCATCCCGTCCGATCTCGCCACCGGCTCGTCCGAGGAGATCGAGGAGGAGCGCCGGCTTCTTTACGTGGCGATGACGCGGGCGAAGGATCAGCTGACGCTGACCGTGCCGCAGCGCTTCTATGTACACGGCCAGCCGAAGAACGGCGACCGCAGCGTCTTCGCCGCCCGCACCCGCTTCATCCCGCCGCCGCTTCTCAAAGATTTCGACCGCCAGACCTGGCCGGCCGCTCATCCCGCCGCTCCCGTGCGCCTCGCGTCGGAAGGGCCGCGCGTGGACCTCGCAGCGCGGATGCGGGCGATGTGGCGCTGAGGCGCTCAATTTTAGCTATCAGCCCGGCTCGCCGGATGACGCGAATTCGCCGTCTGCGATCAACGGCCTCCAATGGCCTCGACGGGCTGCAGGTCACGCGGATGGGGAAGATCCGCAAACGGAAAGGACCGAGGGCGCCCGGTCGGCAAGCGCGCCGCGATGGAAGCGACCTCGGAGCGATCGCAGTTCCGCCGCTATTGTGACTCGGGCCCGAAGGACTCTTTGGGGATTTGGGCAGCCGGGATCGTATCGTCGGGCAACCGGTTCCACACTTGGGTCTGACCTAGGAGCGGGATTCCGAGGTAACCCCGGACCGACAGCTTCTGGCCGTCGGCGCTGAGCTCCATCTGGGCATGGTAAACTTTGCCGTCCCGCGGATCGAGGATCGTCCCGTTTTCGTATTTCTCGCCATCGCGGCGCATGTCCTTGACGATGGTCAGGCCGAGCATCGGCGCGTTCTTTTGCTTGCCTTCGCATTTCGTGCAGATTGTGACGATCTTCTGCTCGCCCGGCTGCTTGAACATCTTCACGAGCCGTCCCTGATAGAGACCGTTGACCTCCGTAAAGTAGAACCAAGCGCCGACATGCCCGTCGCTGTCGGCCTGCTGCCAGAAGCCTGCGACGGTGTCGTCAGGACCGGCCGCCGCAAGCGCAGTTCCAAGTGTTGCACCGAAAAGAAGGGCGAGGGACAAGGATTTCATCGGGAGAGTCCTTGCAGGGGTCGAACGCGCCTCCCTTCCTCCGAAAAGGGACGATCTGATGAAGGACCTGTGGCAAGGCAACGACAGCCCTCCGTCGGTCCGAACCCGCACGGCGGTCATACGCCATGACTCTCAAGAACCGCGCGGCAGCGCGACGAGAGCTTCTCCCGGTGCTCCTGCAGGCACTGAAGATAGGCGGTTGAGCCATCGCTTTCGCGAACCTTGAAGCAGAATTTGCGAACGTCGGGTCGGCAAGCGGTCTGTTCCTCGGGCGTCCCGGACTGAGCCATGGCTATCGAGGAGGCGCCGATCAGCGCGGCCGACACGAGAAGAGTACGAATAGACATCATGAACTCCCTATCTGATCGCCACCAACGTTCAATGGAGCCGGAGGTTGCGCGGCCTTCCGCGGTTTCCCCATCAGGATGGGTTGGAACACGACCGCCGCGGCGAGCGTGGAAAAGAGCGAGAGCGCGAGCAGCTTTCCCATGCTCGACGTGCCGGGGTGACTGGAAAGCCAGAGGCTTCCGAAGGCCGTCGCGGTGGTGAGAGCGCTGAAGACGACGGCGCGGGTTAGCGGCGTCTGGAGCAGATGCGTCACCCCCTCGCGCCAAGCCATGATGTAATAGATCTTGAACGCGACGCCGACGCCGAGAAGCAGCGGCAGAGCGATGATGTTGGCGAAATTGAACGGCGTTCCGATCAGCGCCATGATCTCCATTGTCACGACGCCGGCTAGCGCCAGGGGAACAAGCGTCAGCAGCACGTCGCCTGGCCGGCGCAGCACGAGCCACAACAGAAGCGCGATCGAGATCAGCGCCCAGACGCCGGCTTGAATGAAGGCGGAGAGGATCATGTCGCCGGCGCTCAGCGTGGCGATGGGGGCCTTCAGTCGCGTCGGGAGCGACCGCGAGGACCGCACGGACAAAGGCGCGCATCGCTGAAATGTCATTAGGGCTGGCTTTGGGCGCGACCGACACCCTGACTTTGCCGTCGGGAGTCATCCAGCCTGCGACAAGACCCGGAGGCAGCGTCTGCTGTGTCACGGACCGCGCCTCGAGCGAGGCGTGGAGATCCGCGAGATCGGCGTCGAGCGGCCCGATGAGTGTTTGAGAGGCCTTCTCACGAAGCGCGGAGGGTCCTTGGGCCAGCTTCGTCATAAGGCCCGCCAGACGCTTCGCGGCTGCGGCGCCGATCCCGGCGCCGTCGCCCGCTACTTCCGTCAGACGCGACGCCCCCTCGTTCAGCGCATCGACGTTCCCGGTGTCCGTGGGAGGCTGTGGCGCCGCGCCCATGTCGAACGCGTCTGCAAGCTTCTGTGCGACGGCCTTGATGATCGGAACCTTCTGGTCCTGGTCCAAGGGGATGAAGGTCGCGAGCGACGTAACGCTTCCGACTTCCGGCAAAGTCTCGAACCTGGCCGCGAGCTCGCGCGCCTTGTCCAGCGAGGGCGCAACCACCTCGGCCGCATTCGCGGATGCAGAGGGGTCGCGGCTGAGCTCCCGATAGGTGGCAATCGCTTCGCTCTTGGGATCCTGAAGGTCCAAGGGATTGTAATCGAACCTCAGCCAATAGAGCGCCGGGAGTGCGCAGAGAACGACAACGGCCGTCCCGAGAAGGATCGGGCGCCGCCGCCGCGCAAGATAGTCGTCGACAGGCGCAAGGAACCCGTATCCGAGCGGCTCTGGTTCACCCGGTGGATTGACGAGCACGATCAGCGCCGGCAGGACGGTGACGCTTGTGACGAACGCGATCAGCATTCCGACGCCGGCGATGAGGCCGAGTTCGGAGACGCCGCGGTAGTCCGTCGGCAAGAAGGAGAAGAACCCGGCCGCTGTGGCCAAGGCCGCAAGGGCGAGCGGCGTCGCCACCCGCGATCCGGCCGCGCGAACCGCAGCGTTGAGGTCGCCGAGACTGTGCCTCTGGTCGCGATAACGGACGCCGAACTGAATGGCGAAGTCCACTCCGATGCCCACGAACAGAACGGCGAAATAGATTGAAATGACGTTGAAAGCGCCGACCATGAGGGCGCCTGCGGCGGCAGTCGCGGCAAGCCCGATCAGCACGTTTACGCAAAGCGCCCCTACCAGCTTCGCCGAGCGCAGCGCCAGCCAGAGGATGAGGAGAACGAGCGCGACCGTGATAACCGCATTGCGGGTCGCGTTCTCGCGAATCGACCCGAACTGATCGTCGTTGATGACGACAGGACCCGTGAGGCGGATGCTCGCCTGATCCCTGGCCGCGATTGGCGCCGCGGCCTGCCGGATCGCGTCCTCGGCCGCCTGTCCCGGCTGGAGCGACTTGAAGTCGAGAACGGGATGGACCTCGATAAACCCGCGCAGTTCGTTGCGCGAAAGCGCGCCGCCTTCGGTAAGCGCCCGCCAGGAGAAGGATGCGGGCCTCTGCTCAACAACTTGATCCAGGCTGTTGGACACGAGGGTCAACGGCTGCGTGAAATCGTCAAGCGTCAGTCGGTTGGACTGAAGCCCGAGCAGCGCGTCTTCGAGACCCGCGACCAGTCCTCTGAGGCTTCGGTCCTGCGACAGATCGTGAATCAGCGGCTCGCCCTCGCTGAGCCCCTGAGCCGTGCGCTTCAGTGCGTCGAGGGACGGATACATCAAGGCGTTCCGGGCAAAGAAATCCGCACTGCTGGCGTTGGCGACGGACTGGAACCGCGTCTTGTCGGACGCAAGCACGTCGGCGAGGTCGCGCGTGGCCGCAGCGGCGAGTTCGGGCGTCGGCGCCTCGATGACGACTTCGATCAGGTCGAACCGGCGGAAGGCCTGTTCGAAGGCGAGTTCCCGCTTGCGCCATTCGACATTGGCGGGGAGCAAGGCGTTGATGTCGGAATTCAGCCGGAACCTCGCGCCGGCGTAGATTCCGCAGCCGACGGCGATGACGACTGCCGTCAAGACAACCCCTCGCGCATGCTCGGCGCAAAATGCGACGATAGCCACCACCACCCGCGCAATCATGGGAGAGCGTCGGTCGAAGCTGGCGTCCGAGCTGCCTCGAAAGCTCGCTGCGTGGCGATCGCCGTTACCGCCCAACCGGAAGCCTCGTTCGTGTTTCCTTTTCCTCGCGCCGATTGAGACCGGCGAGCATGGTCTCGACGTGATGGGAAAAGACGTATTCCGCGGGGCGCTGACCATCGAGCGAGATTTCCGGCGCCAACGGACCGCTTGTCCGAACTCCCTGAAGCGCGATGCGCGCCGCGGCCAATGGACGCCGGAACGCGTAGTCGGCCGCCGTCGGCTCGTAGCCGCAATGGGCCATGCAATTGGCGCACTTCTCGTATCGGCCTGTGCCGTAGCTATCCCAGTCCGTGGTCTCCATGAGCTCCTTGAAGGAGCTGGCGTACCCCTCTCCGAGAAGGTAGCAGGGCTTCTGCCAGCCGAAGACGTTCCGCGTCGGCATGCCCCATGGTGTGCAGAGGAACTCCTGGTTGCCTGCGAGGAAGTCGAGGAAGAGCGGCGAATGCGAGAAGCGCCACTTCCTGCCTTTGCCCATGGCGAAGACGTTGCGGAACAGCTCTTTGGTTCTCCGCCGTGCAAGGAAGCGCTCCTGGTCGGGCGCCCGCTCATAAGCGTAGCCGGGTGAGATCGAGACATCGACTTCGAGCGCGGCGGTCAGGTCCAGGAATTCGGCGATCTGCGGCGCCGACTGGCCCTCGTAGACGGTCATGTTGACGTTGACGGCAAAGCCCTTCGCTTTGCACTTCCTGATCGCGTCGACCGCAATGTCGAACACGCCCTCTTGTGCGACCGACCTGTCGTGGACCTCTTTCAAACCATCGAGATGGATCGTGAAAAAGAGATACGGCGACGGCTCGAACAGATCGAGCTTCTTCTCGAGCAGGAGGGCGTTCGTGCAGAGCGACACGAACTTCCTCTTCTTCACGAGCCCTCTCACGATCGCGCCGATCTCGCGATGAATCAGGGGCTCTCCACCGGGAACCGCGACAACCGGCGCTCCGCATTCATCGACGGCGTCGAGGCACTCCTGGACCGACAGTCGCTGGTTGAGGATCGGATCCGGATAGTCGATCTTACCGCAGCCGGCGCAGGAAAGATTGCATCGAAACAGTGGCTCAAGCATCAGAACGAGCGGATAACGCTTCCGGCCCGCAAGCTTCTGCCTCAGGATATACGTCGCGACCTTTGCTTCCTTGAAGAATGGAATCATGCCGTGTCTCTTGGGCGGATATGCGCAGGGCGGCTCAGACTCGGGCCAGGTCCACAGGCAGCTTGAACTCGATCACCTCTTCGGGGCCGTTGAGCGTTGAGATTTCGACCGGACGGAGGCTTGCGAGATGCCGGATGACTTCGGAGACGAGTTCCTCGGGGGCTGAGGCGCCCGCGGTGACGCCGACCGCGCGGACGTCATCGATCCATTCGCGCCGGATCTCGCTGCTATCGGCGATGAGATGGCTCGGAACGCCCATTTGCTGACTGATTTCGCAAAGCCTGTTCGAATTGGAGCTGTTCTGCGCGCCGACCACCAGGACGACGTCGACCTCCCTGCACAGCTCGCGCACGGCCCATTGCCTGTTCTGCGTGGCGTAACAAATATCGCGGATATCTGGACCGACCAGATCGGGGAACCGTTGGCGCGGAGCCGCGATAATCCCTTTCGTGTCGTCGACGCTGAGCGTCGTCTGGGTGATGTATCCGACCGGCGCATCCACAGGGATGTTGAGCTTCTCGACGTCGCCTTCCTTCTGCACCAGCGCAATCGGTGCGGAGACCTGGCCAATCGTACCCTCCACCTCGGGATGACCCGCGTGGCCGATCAGCACAACTCTCCGTCCCTGCGCGACGTAGCGCTTCGCCTGATTGTGGACCTTGGTGACAAGCGGGCAAGTCGCATTGTGGACCACGAGCCCACGAGCGGCGGCCTCGGCTTCGACCCGCTTGGGAACGCCGTGAGCGCTGAAGATGGCGATCGCGCCGTTGGGGATCTCGTCGAGTTCTTCGACGAATTTTGCGCCCTTGGCCTTGAGCGTGTCGACAACGCGCCTGTTGTGAACGATCTCGTGGCGCACATAGACTGGCGCCTCGTGCTTCTGGAGCGCGCGTTCGACGATATCGATCGCGCGCACCACCCCTGCACAAAAGCCGCGCGGTTTCGCGAGCAAAACCCGGATCGGCGTTCGGCTCTCGAATGTGCGCGTGGGCGAAAAGGGAAAGCGCACGGACCGGCGAACGCGAGGCTCGCGGTTCAGCGTCTCGAATACCTTGGCCACGATTCCGTTCGCATCGAGTTTCGCCCGCGCGTACATTGCGGCGGGGTCATCCTGCTCGGTGAAGACGTCCGGCAGCACCATCGACCGCGCCTTGAGCCCGCCGTCGAGGCGTCCGTGCTCGAGCAAGAGTTGCGCGACATGCGAGCCGAAACCCCCAATTGAACCCTCTTCGATGGTAATGAGCGCCTCATGTTCATCCGCCATACCGAGAATGAGGCCGACGTCGAGAGGCTTGGCGAAGCGCGCGTCGGCCACGGTGACGGATATGCCATATCTGGCGAGTTCGTCGGCCGCTTTCCGGCATTCGGCGAGTCGCGCGCCGAGTGAAAGGAGCGCGACGTCGCGACCTTGCCGAACGATCCGTCCCTTGCCGATTCGGATCGGGCGCCCGCTCTCGGGAACAGGCGATCCGAAACCCTCGCCGCGCGGGTACCGGATTGCGCAGGGTCCGTCGTCGATGGTGACGGCAGTCGCGACCATGTGCGCGAGCTCTTCCTCGTCCGCCGCCGCCATCACGACAAACCCCGGCAGACAGGCGAGATAGGCGACGTCAAACGATCCGGCGTGTGTCGGGCCGTCCGCGCCAACGTAGCCTGCACGGTCGATTGCGAAGCGCACCGGCAGAGATTGCAGCGCGACGTCGTGGACCACCTGATCGTAGCCGCGTTGCAAAAAGGTCGAATAGATCGCGCAAAAGGGCTTGTAGCCCTCGGCGGCCAGGCCCGCGGCGAACGTGACCGCATGCTGCTCCGCGATGCCGACATCGAACATGCGCTCGGGAAAGGCTCTCCCGAAGATGTCCAGACCCGTTCCGTTCGGCATCGCCGCCGTCACGGCGACGATGCGGGGATCCTTGCGCGCCTCCTTGACCAGGGTCTCGCCGAACACCCTGGTGAAGGTCGGAGCTTTCGCCACGCTCTTGATCTGAATGCCCGTGGCGATATCGAACGTTCCGACGCTATGATAACAATCATCCGACTTTTCGGCTGGCGGATATCCCTTCCCTTTTTTCGTCACCACATGAACCAGCAGCGGCCCGGCGGCGCTGTCTCGCGCATGCTCCAGGGCCGGAACGAGCTCTTCCAGGTCATGCCCGTCGATCGGGCCGACATACTCGAACCCCAGGTCCTCAAACAGCGTTCCGATCCTTGCGGGGTCTTGCGTACGTGAGGTCCGCGTGAGCGTGGACAGATAGGCGGACATCGCGCCGACAGGAGGCGCGATAGACATCGCGTTATCGTTTAAAACGACAGTCAGGCGGCCGCCGCTGGACGCGGCGTTGTTCAAGGCTTCATTGGCCATGCCGGCCGACATGGAGCCGTCGCCGATCACCGCCACAATGTTGTGGCGCTGTCCTTCGAGATTACGCGCCGCCGCCATGCCGAGAGCGGCGGAAATCGAAGTCGCGGCGTGCGCGGCGCCGAAGGGATCGTATGCGCTCTCGCTGCGCTTGGTAAATCCGGAGAGCCCGCCCCCTGACCGGAGCGTATGCATTCTTTCGCGCCGGCCGGTCAGAATCTTATGCGGATAGGCTTGGTGCCCCACATCCCAGATCAGCTTGTCCGCCGGCGTATCGAAAACATAATGGAGCGCAACCGTTAGTTCTATGACGCCAAGGCCAGCGCCGAGATGGCCGCCCGTTTTAGAGACGAACCGAACTGTCTCGGCTCGCAATTCCTCGGCGATCGGCTTGAGGTCGGCGTGGGAACGCAACCTGAGGTCTCGAGGACTTTCGATCGTATGGAGACTCATCCGACCTCCCCGCTATCGCTGGAATCGCGAAACGCTGTCTGGAGAGAAATGTTCCACTCGATCGGCGCGGAGACCGACGGGCTCACTTGTCGAGCCGAGCTGCGCGACCCTTCCTTCATAGGACGCCGTAACGGACGAGGGCGCCGAGAACACGCAGGCGACTGGGCGCCGCGCGGCCTCTCGGCGACCCAGAGCCGCGCGCAGCCATTCTGTCGAGCATCGACCGGTAGGCGGCCGACATGAGACGCGGTGCGCGCAACTGGGAACGCGGCGTCCTGTCGAGGATCGCGTCGGAACGGACGAAATGGTCCCGCGCACGAACGGCGACTTCGGCGCAAGCGATCGAGCGTTTCGGATCGGCCGCAACTTCGTGCGGATCCGTTGTCGAGATTCGCGCCTCCGCGAGCGCTTCCCGTGGAATATAGAGGCGGCCCATGTGTGCGACCGCAACCATGCCGATCGACGACGCCTCTGTTCCGCCGAGCCGGGCAGGCTCATTGGAACCCGTCGCGAAAGTCAGCCTGAGGAAGGCGGTGATCGCTCCGACGCCAACGGCCCAAATGATCATCGCGGAAGCAACCTCGCCGGATGCAGCGGTTGAACGTAACGCAAAACAGCCGTGCATAAACGCGCGCGTTTGCGGTTTTGTTCCCTATCGTCCCGCCTCCTCAGAACGCCGGCAGTTCGCTTTTGGCGTCCGAACGCTGGCCGTTTCCCGATCGTCCGATATGCACAAGACGGACCGGCCTGCCTGGGGTCGAGGATCGATCGCCCTTCCCAACGGACAACAGTCGCAAACTGCGGAGTCCGACGAAGCCGCCCGGGATTCCTGAATGATGGCGCCCACCGTAACGGAACGATGCCGCCCAGGTCGCGAGCCTTGCTGGCCGATGGATTGTTGTCACCGGCTGAGGTGTTGGGTCAAGCCTTCTTCGAATGCTTTGCGCGTGCTCCTTCGCGCGCGAGGCGTAGCCTGGACAACCGGCAGGTGACGCCGTGGACCTCGCCCGGGCCCGGCCAACATCGTTCGCGGCCGGGAGCGGCGCGTTAACGGGACCAAGTCCGGCAAAGCGCCCCGACATATTCGAAGAAGGGGCGCGTGACCCGCGAGACACAAGGAACCTGGGACCGGCTCGAGCGTTCTGGCGTCGGCCGCTGTTGCGCGCTTTGTATTAGGCCAGCCTCGTCGCGGGGCTGGTTGGCCAGGACGAGTGGACAGGAGCGGCATTGAATAGGCTTGATTCAAGTGATTTTTCAAGTGATTCAAACGCCCAACCCGCCAACCCGCAAAGCAGGCGGCTGAGCGTCGCGCTCGATCTGGAGCGCCTCGCGCTCATTCCCTTCAAAGCGCCAGCGGCGACGGTTTTCGCTGCGGTCGTGATCGCAGTGCTGGCGATTGTGGGAATTCAAAAAATCCGGGTCGACGATTCGCTCAGCCAACTGTTTCGGTCAGACGATCCTGCTTACCAGCAGTTCGAAAAGGTTTCACGCGACTTCCCGTCGAGCGAATACGACATCCTGATCGTCGTGTCCGGGAAATCATTGCTTCAGCGCGAATCGGTCGAGAAGCTGCGCGACTTTGTCACCGATGTGCAGCTGACCGAGGGCGCGCGCGGCGCTCTCTCCATGTTTTCGGCGCGCTTGCCCGCTTCAAAAGGCGGGTTGCCGGCGCCCCTCTTTCCCGACCCCCTTCCGCAGGGGGTCGACTACCATCAGCTTATCAACCGCGTGAAGGCGAACGAGATTATCCGAGGCAAGCTGCTTTCGGAGGATGGGGCGCTCGCGGTCATCATCCTCTCGCTCGACCCGTCCGTCGTCGACGGCGGCAAGCTCGACGGGGTCGTTAAAGACGTCCGTCAAACCGCGGACGAGAACCTGCAAGGACCGGGCTCGTCGCGGAGTTGACGGGCGTGCCAGTCATGCAGCTCGAAATCCGCCACGCCCTCAAGCGCGATCGGATCCTCTACAACGCCATCGGTTTTGCGCTTGGATGCATGATCGCGGGACTGTTCTTCCGGCGGCTGTCGCTCATGATCGTCGCGGCGGCGCCGCCTCTCATCGCGATTGTGTTCGCGCTCGGCGCGCTGGGGTGGCTGGGCTTCCGCCTCAACATGTTCCTCAACGTGATGACGCCGCTCGTTATGGTGATCAGCTTTTCCGACAGCATGCAGCTGACCTTTGCGGCGCGCGATCAACTCATGGCGGGCAGGGACAAGCGTACCGCCTTTCGCAATGCGATTCTCATCGTCGGGCCCGCTTGCGTCCTGACCCACGCTGCCGCTGGTCTCTCCCTTCTCGGACTCCTCAGCTCCTCGAGCGATCTCATACGCGGCTTCGGCATCGCTGGCTTTCTCGCCACCGCCATCGCGCTCATCACCGTGCTTTCCTTGGCTCCGACGCTGGGCGTTCTGCTGGTTCGCGACGAGTCTCGCCTAGCGGCGACTTTAAGGACCACCGATTCGGGAGTAACCGTTCTCCGTCGCTTCTGCGACTGGCTTGCCCGGCGCATGGTCAGCCGTCCGGTCCTTTTTACCGTTGTGGACCTCGTGGTCGTCGCCGGCCTCGCCATCGCCTATTCAGGCCTCAAGGCAAGCTACCGCCTCGCCGACCAGGTTCCAGACCAAGAGCAGGCGGTGGCGGCAAGCGGCCGACTCGACTCGGAAATCAGCGGGTCGAACCCAGTCCAGGTGCTGATAACAATTCCTCCGGGGTTGGGGCTTTACACGCCGCAGACGGTCGCAGCGATCGCGGACGTCCATAGGGTTCTGGAGAGCCAGCCCGGGGTCGGGAACGTCTGGTCGCTCGAGTCCCTTCGGCGCTGGCTTTCTACGCAAATTGGGCTCAATGGAGCCGACGCGCTCAAACAATACGTCGATGAGCTTCCGCTGTTTCTCGTTCAACGCTTCATCGCGAAGGACGAGCGCTCCGTTGTCGTCTTCGCCCTCGTGCCTGACAAGAGCCTGACGCAACTCGTGCCGATCGTCGATCAAATCGGGGCGCGACTCAACGCGGTGCGCAAGGCGAATCCCGGCTACGGGATAACCGTGACCGGACTCTCCGTCATTGCTGCGCGCAACAGCGCCAACATGATCGATAAGCTGAACAGGGCGCTGACGATTGAGTTCGCCTTTATCGCCGCTTTCATTGGCCTTGCGTTCCGCTCGGCCCGCATCGGACTCGCGTGCCTACCGTCCGGGATCTTCCCCGTCGTGGCCGGGGGCGCGCTGTTGAGGCTCTTCGGCTACGGCCTGCAGTTCTCCGGCGTCATAGCGCTTTTCGTCTCGTTCGGCCTGGGGTTGAGCGCGACCATTCATTTTCTCAACCGCATGACGCAGGAAAGGCGAGCCGACCAGGATCCGGCGATCGCGGTCGAACAGGCGACGGTGCTCATGGGGCCCGCGCTTATCCTCACAACGCTCGTGCTGGCGTGCGGGCTCGCGGCGCTCGTCTTTTCCAATCTCCCGCCGCTTCGGCTGTTCGGCTGGCTGGGGGCGCTCGCGATCCTCGCGGCCCTCGTCTCCGACCTCCTGATCCTGCGGCCGGTCGTCACCTTCCTTCTGCAACTCGGCCGACGCGGGAGGAAACTGAAGAAGGCCCCGGTCTAGCCGGCAAAAACAATCCTGATTACGTGGCAACGTCAGCCAGTTTTAACAATCGGTAAGGCATCGGGGCGGTCGTCAGCGCAACGATTGCGAGGCGGGGGATCATGGTTTTGAGATCATATCGGCGATTGAAACGATATTCG
>NZ_JBKQOT010000335.1:0-4052 GCF_052145395.1 Roseiarcus sp. | reverse complement strand
TCTCCTGCGCGCCCACAAATCCAAGGGAAGCGTCAAAACCCGAAGGAAAGCCGCTTCTTGGGATCCCGACTTTCTCTTGCAGATCCTGCAAATGAAATGACCGTTAACCTGGATTCCGAGCCGTGATGGGCGACATGGGCGACGGATCCGACATGGCGCTTTCCCTTCCCTCGCCGTCCATGGCATAGAACGAGGGAACTGAAAGAAACACTCGCCATGAACAAGTTCGAGCGACGGCCCGTCGAGGCGGGCGAAGCCAAAGTCGAGTTCCTCGACGGCGATTTCCGGATTCTTCGACCCGGCGCGTTCGTGCGCTGCGCGGTGACTGGGGAACCCATCCCACTCGACGAATTGCGATATTGGAGCGTCGACTGGCAGGAAGCTTATTCGAGTCCTGCCGCTTCAATGCAGCGTGAATGCGAACGCCGCGAAGCGCGCTCCTGAATTGACGATTGCTTTGTCGCCCGACCCCCCGGCGATCGCGCCTGCGCTCGCCGGCTGTTGTCGAATAGGGTTGCAAAGCGCGCCCGAATAGTTCATATATGAACAGTCCCGGCGGCAGCGTGCGCGAGGATGGGCGCGCGCCGTAGTGTTTCATGATGTCCGAGGAGCAGAATGCCGACTTACAAAGCGCCGGTGAGCGACACCGTTTTCCTGCTGAACGACGTTTTCGAGTATGCCCGCTACGCGAACGCTCCCGGATTTTCGGAAGCGCCGATCGACGTGGTTGAAGCCGTCCTGACCGAGGGCGCGAAATTCGTCGAGGAGGTCGTGCAGCCGCTGAACCGTGTCGGCGACCTCGAAGGTTGCACGCGCCACGAGGACGGCAGCGTCACCACGCCGAAAGGCTTTAAGGAGGCGTACAAGGCGCTCGTCGAGGGCGGCTGGGTTGGCCTTGCGGGCGACCCGAAATACCGCGGCCAGGGTTTGCCGCACTTTCTGGCAGCCTTGTTCAGCGAGTATGAAATCTCCAGCAATCTCGCCTTCGCGATGTACCCCGGCCTGACCAACGGCGCGGTGGCGGCGATGATGGCGCACGCCAGCGACGCGTTGAAGGATCGTTATCTGCCGAAGATGACGACCGGCGAGTGGACGGGCACGATGAACCTGACCGAGCCGCACTGCGGCACCGATCTCGGCCTGATCAAAACCAAGGCGGTCCCCCAGCCCGACGGCTCCTACGCCATAACCGGTCAGAAGATCTTCATTTCCGCCGGCGAGCATGACCTCGCCGACAACATCATCCATCTCGTACTCGCCAGGATCGAAGGCGCGCCGGCGGGCGTGAAGGGCATTTCGCTGTTCGTCGTGCCGAAGTTCCTTCCCGACGCCGAGGGCAAGCCCGGGGAGCGCAACGGCGTTGTCTGCGGCTCCCTCGAGCACAAGATGGGCATCCACGGCAACGCCACCGCCGTGCTCAACTACGACGGCGCCAAGGGGTGGCTGGTGGGCGAGGAGCATCGCGGCCTGCCGGCGATGTTCGTGATGATGAACGGCGCGCGCCTGGGGGTTGCCATCCAGGGTCTCGCAATTTCCGAGGTCGCCTATCAGAACGCCGCAGCGTACGCGAAGGAGCGTCGTCAAGGCCGTTCGCTGAAGGGGCCCGCCGAGCCCGACAAGCCCGCCGACCTCCTGCTCGTCCATCCGGACGTGCGTCGCATGCTGCTCGAGATCCGGGCGTTCAACGAGGCTGCGCGCGCGCTGCTCGTCTCCGTCGCGCTGGCGCAGGAAGAGGCGCTGGCCTCGCCTGATCCGAAGGTTCGCCAGGCCGCGGACGACCGCCTCGGCCTGATGACGCCGGTGATCAAAGGCGTGTTTACGGATACGGGCTTCGCCAATGCCGTCAAAGCGCAACAGGTGTTCGGCGGTCACGGCTATATCGCCGAATGGGGCATGGAACAGTTCGTCCGCGACGCCCGCATCGCCATGATCTACGAAGGCGCCAACGGCGTTCAGGCGCTCGACTTGGTCGGCCGCAAGCTGCCGAAGGACGGTGGACGCGCGATCATGGGTTTCTTCGGCGAGGTCGGCCAGTTTCTCGCCGCCAGCAAGGAGGAGGCCGCTCTCGCGCCCTATCTCGCAGGCGTTCAGACCGCCCTCGGACATCTGCAACAGGCGACGATGTGGCTGTCGAAGAACGGCCTCGCCGACCCGAACAACGCCGGCGCAGCGTCGACGGACTATATGCATCTCTTCGGCTTAACCGCGCTCGGCTACATGTGGGCGCGGATCGTCAAGGCGGTGCTCGCCCGGCAGGCGAAAGGCGAAAGCAATCCGACGCTCGACGCCAAATTGACCCTCGCCAGGTTCTTCGGCGAGCGTATGCTTCCGGAGACCGGGGCGCATCTCGCCCGCCTCTCCGCCGGCGCCGCGACCCTCATGGCCCTGCCGGCGGAAGTCTTTTAGGGTCGGCCGGAACAGGGCGGGAACAGGGAGGTAGGATGAGCGGAGAAGCGCAGGTTCGCCTCACCGGCGGCTGCCAATGCGGCGCGGTGCGTTACTGGCTGGCGAGCCCGCCGACCGGGGAAAACGTCTGCCACTGCCGCATGCCAGAAGGCTGGCGGAGGCCCGTTCATGGCCTTCGCTGGCGTTCCGATGGCCGACCTCGACTGGACGCGCGGTTCGCCGAAAGTCTTCGCCAGCTCGGCCATCGCCGAGCGCGGCTTCTGCGCCGACTGCGGTACGCCCCTCACCTACCGCATCCTCGTTCGCGATCGCATCTCGATCACCCTCGGCAGCCTCGACTGCCCTTCGGACGTCCCGCCCCGGATGCAGTACGGCGTCGAATCGAAGGTCCCCTGGATCGACGCGATCGCCGGCCTGCCTCAGCGCGAGATCGCCGGCCTTTTCGGACCCGGGGTCAACGTCGAGTCCCGACAGCATCCCGATCACGACACCTAGCATCAATCGCGGCCGGCGCGCCGCAGGGAGAAACAGTATGACAGAAGCCTTCATTTTCGATCACGTGCGGACGCCGCGCGGCCGCGGCAAACCGGACGGATCGCTTCACACCGCCTCGACCCTTCACCTCGCCGCGACGGCGCTGAAGGCGATCAAGGACCGCAACCAGCTCGACCCAGGCCGGATCGACGACGTCGTCATGGGCTGCGTCGACCCGGTGGGCGAAGCCGGCGGCGACATCGCCCGCATGGCGCTCTGGCAGCGGGCTTCGGCGATACGGTGCCGGGCGTACAGATCAACCGCTTCTGCGCCTCGGGCCTCGACT
The DNA here is from genome assembly GCF_052145395.1 of Roseiarcus sp. Taxonomy (NCBI): domain Bacteria; kingdom Pseudomonadati; phylum Pseudomonadota; class Alphaproteobacteria; order Hyphomicrobiales; family Roseiarcaceae; genus Roseiarcus; species Roseiarcus sp. The sequence continues at coordinate 826 of NZ_JBKQOT010000335.1, read as the reverse complement.
CGGTGAACTTCGCCGCTGCGCAGGTGATGAGCGGCCAGCATGACCTGACGATCGGCGGCGGCGTCGAGTCGATGAGCCGCGTCGGGATCGGCGCCTCGGGCGGCGCGTGGCCGGCCGATCCGTCGCTCGCGATCCCGGCGTATTTCATGCCGCAGGGGGTCTCCGCGGACCTCATCGCGACGAAATACGGCTTCTCGCGCGACGATGTGGACGCCTACGCCGTCCAGTCGCAGAAGCGCGCGGCGGCCGCCTGGAACGAGGGGCGTTTCAAGGGCTCGATCGCGCCGGTCAAGGACGTCAACGGGCTTCCGCTGCTCGACCATGACGAGCACATGCGCCCGCAGACCGACATGCAGTCGCTCGCCTCGATCAAGCCGTCCTTCGTCATTCCCGGCGAACAGGGCGGCTTCGACGCGGTCGCCATCCAGGCGCATCCGGAGGTGGAGCGAATCATCCACGTCCATCACGCCGGCAACTCGTCGGGCATCGTCGACGGCGCCGCCGCCGTGCTGATCGGCTCGCGCGAGGCGGGCAAGAAAGCGGGGCTCAAGCCGCGCGCAAAAATCCGCGCCTTCGCCAACATCGGCTCGGAGCCGGCGATCATGCTGACGGGCCCAGTCGATGTGACCAGGAAGGTGCTCGCGCGCTCGGGCATGATGATCAACGACATCGATCTTTTCGAGGTCAACGAGGCCTTCGCCGCTGTCGTCTTGCGCTTCCTGCAGGCGTTCGAGGTCGATCCGAACAAAGTCAACGTCAACGGCGGGGCGATCGCGCTCGGCCATCCGCTCGGCGCGACCGGCGCGATGATCCTCGGCACGGCGCT
>NZ_JBKQOT010000334.1:0-9798 GCF_052145395.1 Roseiarcus sp. | reverse complement strand
GACCGATTTGCCCGCGACGAGCGGTTCGCCATCGGGACCTTTCACGCGTTTCAACGCCCCGGGGGCGGACGAGGGCCACCGGCTTTCCGGCCGCGACCGTGCTCTCGATCGGGCGAATCGAAGCCGGATCTTCGGCGAGGTCCCACAAGGGGCCATGGCCGCAGGGGTAGAACACCGCGTCGAAGTCCTTCGCCGCGACGTCCGAGAGTTTTTTCGTGTGCGCGAGCGCGACCTTCGCCTCAACGTCGGACTCGAATCGACGCGTCGCGTCGGTCTGAGCGCTGGCCTCGCTGCTCCGCGAGTCGAGCGCGGCTGCCCTCCCTCGGGCGAGGCCAGCGTGGCCTCCGCGCCTGCGTCTCTGAAAACGTAGGAGGGCGCGGCGAATTCTTGCAGCCACAACCCGGTCTTGTGGCCAGTGTCGCCCAGCCGGTCGTGGGGCCGTCCATTCTCGCGGAGCCGGTGCAAGTCTGGCGGTGGTTTGTGCATTCCTGATGTCCGCGCGGGCTCCAGAGTCGGCAATACCCCGCGCTCATCCCTTGGCGGCGGCCTTGAAGGCGAGCGCGGTCTTGCGAATTCCGTCCTCGAACGGCGTCGGGTCCGACCAGAATGCCCTGGCGAACTTGCTCGACTCCACGCGATAGGGCCGGTCGAAGGTAAAGCGCATCTCCTTCACCTCCCGCATGAAGGGGACGGCGAGGCTGAGCGGGCCGAGGAGGAAGGCCGGCAGGATGTTGAGTCTCAGCCGGACGCCGAGCGCGTCCGCGGCAAGCTGCAGAATGTCGCGTGTCGTTCGCGTGGGGGCGCAGGGGACGTGCCAGACCTGCCCATAGGCCGAATCCGGGGCCGCAAGGAGGGTCACCACGGCGCGGCCGATGTCGGGGACGTAGGTGTAGTCGTGCGGAATGTCGGGCGAGCCGATGAAAAACGCCGCCTTGCCTTTGGCCATTTTGGCCATGGCGCCAATTGACGTGTCGCCGAGATAGCTGTTGCCGACGCCGGGCCCATAGAAGTCCGGCGCGCGCAACGCGGCGATGCGGGCGCGGCCCTCGGTGCAGGCCTGCATCCAGATCCGCGTCGCGACGGCGCGCGCCGCGGGTTTCCGGCCGTAGGCCGTGAGCGGCATGGTCTCGACGAGCGGCGCGGTTTGCGGCCCGTACATGTAAAGGTTGTCGACGAACACCATACGGGCGCCGGTCGCCTCGCAGGCGGCGGCGAAATTGCCGATCGCCTTGGGCCAGTCCTCGCGCCAGACCGCTCCGTCATAGCGAAAGCCGATGGTGACCACGAACTGCCCCCCTTGTCCGGTGGTCTTGACCACAGCCTGGCGCTCGAGCGTATCGCAGGCGACGAAGGTCGCGCCGCGGGGCAGGTCAGGCGGGGCGTGGCGTTGCGCGACCACGACCTCGCGTCCCTCGGCCAGAAGGCGCGCCGCGGTCGCGCGCCCAGTTGGGCCATATCCGAAAATCACAATCCTGTCGTTCATGGGGAGCCTCCAAGGTTGCCAGGAGGATACCGCCATGACTATATCACAAATGAATAGTTTTTATTTCGACCATGCGTGAGGTGAATTTATCCGCGCTCGATCTCAATCTGCTTCCGGCGCTGGAGGCGCTGCTTCGCCTGCGCAGCGTCACACGCGCGGCGGCTGAGGTGGGCGTGAGCCAGCCGGCAATGAGCCGTGCGCTGGCGCGGTTGCGTGCAATTTTCGGCGATCCGCTGCTCGTTCGCGTCGGCGGCGGCCTGGCGCCGACGTCCGCCGCGGAAGCGCTGCAACCCAAGGTGGCGGCGGCGCTCGATGGCCTGCGTGGGCTCTTCCGTCCGTCGGCGATCGATCCGGCAGTTCTGAAGCGGACCTTCCGTCTGGCCGCAGCCGACGCCCAGACGATCCTCATCGCGCCTGCTCTCGTCGCCCGGCTCCAGCGCGAGGCGCCTGACGTCGATCTCGCCTTCTCGCCGATCGGGCGGGACATCATGGCGCGAATGGAGCTGGGCGAGATCGATCTCTGCTTCGCCACGGCCGCCACGCCCCTGCCTCCCGGCGCCGTCAGCGACACAATCGCCCACGACCGCCTGGCGCTGGTCATGAGGCGCGGCCATCCGGCGGCGAACCTCGAATGGACGTTCGCCGACTACGCCCTCTACCGGCACGCGACCGTATCGTTCTTCGGCGACGGCGTCTCCGAAATTGACGCCCGGCTTGGCGCGGCCGGCGTCGAACGCCGGATCGGCCTCACGACCCCGCATTTCATGGCGACGGTCGCCGCGGTCGCGGCGAGCGACCTCGTCACCACGATCTCCGCCGCCTTCGCGCAGCGCTTCGCGGCGAGCTTCGACCTCGTCCTGAAGCCGCCGCCGTTCGACGACGCGCTGGAGATGACTATTGTCTCCACTCGCCTGCGCGCCGCCGACACCGCGCTGCAATGGTTCCGAAAAATCCTCCGCGAGGAGACGGCCGCCGCCTACGCGCCGTCTTGAACTGCGGCGATTTGAACCTAGCTCATTATCAAGGCGTTAATTGACGCCGCGTCTACGGAAGGAGGCTTCAATGCCAAGTGAGACTTCATGGCGCGGGTTTAGAAGCGCGCAAGACTGGATCAACCTCATCTGCGGAGCGCTGCTGTTCATCTCGCCATGGGTGATGGGCTTCTCGGGTGTCACCGCGCCTGCGTGGGCGGCTTGGGTCGGCGGAATCGTGATCGCTGTCATGGCGATCGCCGCGCTCGTCCAGTTCGCCGAGTGGGAGGAATGGGTTGCTCTCGTTGTGGGCGTGCTGATGATCGTCGCCCCATGGGTTCTGGGCTTCGCCGCCATGACCTATGCGCTTTGGGCGTTCGTCGCGCTCGGGCTGATCGTCGCATTGGCGTCGGTTTCGGAGATCTGGATGATCCACAATCCGGCGCCGGCCGCGCGGTGACTTGAATGCAGGGGAGCGGGCCTCGCGCCCGTTCCCTTCAGTTGGCGAATTCGATTCCCGCCGTTTCGCGCCCGTAATCAAAGCAGAGCGTCCCGTCGAGGGGCGTTGCGTGTCGAAGGCGCAGCGCAGAGGCGTGAGCCGACTGTCGCGCGCAGCACGCGGCGTTCCTCGACGTTGGGCGGCCGCGAGGTCTGTGTCTCGCTGTGAATCGCCGCAATCGCGGGGGTAACCCTTTGACAAGGCGTTGAACGAAGCCGCGTCGGAGGAAGGAGGCTTCAATGGCAATCGAGACTTCGTGGCGCGGGGGCAAAAGCGTTCAAGACTGGATCATGCTCGTCTGCGGGGTTCTGCTGTTCATCGCGCCCTGGGCGATGGGCTTCTCCGACGACACGTCGGCCGCGCGCACCGCTGGGTCGGCGGGATCGTGATCGCCGTGATGGCGATTGCGACGCTCGTCCAGTCTGCCGAATGGGAGGACTGGATCGCGCTGATTGCGGGCGTGCTCATGATCATTGCGCCATGGGCGCTCGGTTTCGCGGCCCTGCACGCTGCGGTCTGGGCGTTCGCCGTGCTCGGTCTGGTCGTGGCGCTGGCGTCGGTTTCGGAGATATGGATGCTCCACTCTCCGGAACAGGCGGCGCACTGAGAAGCGCGAGACGGGAGCGGGCCCCGCGTCCGCTCCCCCTTCAGTCAATGAATTCGATTCCCGCCGTTGCGCCGCGGGACCAGACAAGGCGCGCGCGCCGGGCGGAATAGCCGCCGAAGCCGTCAAGAATCCTCAATTCGAACGTGGGCGGCAGGCAGATCAGGGCGTCGCCCGCGATGCGCGCGCCGAGGGGGGAGATATTGCGCAACGTCACGTCGAGCGTCGACGATCCGCCGTTGAAGACACAGCGGGCCTGAAGCAGGCGGCGGACGCGCGGCGCGCGGCGCTTCTCGGCATGGGGCGAGGATGGGGTCGGCGGCATGGCGGGGATGCTCGGCGATTCGGCTTGCATAAGGCTGGCGTCCGCGCCCCTTGACGCACGCGCCTCCTTTTGAAGAGGGTAGGGGCGACAAAAGCTCCGCGCTGGGGGTCGTTCCATGAAGCCGTCGCCTGTTTTCGTCGCGTTGGCCGCGCTTGCGGTCGGCGCGTGCAACGCCCCCGCCCCGCAGCCCTCCGCGCCGCCGCCGACGCCAGGGACAGTTTCCTATACGCCGGCGAATTTCCAGTTGCCCGAGGGCAGCGACTGCAAGGCCTCAATCGCCCGCTATCGCGCCGTCCAGGATAACGACCTCTCGATGGGGCACGTGGCGCAGTCGGTCTATAATCAGATCAAGCGCGAGATTGGCGCCGCGGAGAGCGTCTGCGCGGCGGGCGACGACGCCAAGGCGAAGGCGATGATCACGGCCTCCGAGCAGCGCCACGGCTACCCGACCGCGCTTTGACGGCGCCGCGCCGCTTGCGCCGTGAGGCGCGGCGCGATTCGACGCCGCCGATGCCGATCCTGGGACAGGTTGCGTCTGTGTGGTGCACTGCGCGGGAATCCAGTCGGTGGCCACACGCCAACCATTTTATTGGTCTCGCCCATTTTGCCTGAGGCTGCGACCCTCGCGAGTCGGAGTTCGAAGGCCGGAGGTGTCCATGCTGCCGCCCAAGCAAACCCTGTCCAAACCCCAGACCCGATTAGATTTGGAAAGGATTAAATCCGCAGTCCCCAGAATTTCACCGGTCTTCCGAGACACGCCTCAATACGCATGCCCGGCGCTGGGCGACGCGCTGGATTGCGAAGTCATTGTGAAACTCGAGACCGCAAATCCTGTGCGCTGTTTCAAGGGCCGCGGCGCCGAGACCGTCATGGCGCGGCTGACCGACAACCCCGGTCCCAAGTCGGCCGTTTGTGCGAGCGTCGGCAACCTTGGGCTGGCGCTGGCCTACAGCGGACAAAGCCGCGGGATTTCCGTAACGGTCGTGGCTGGCGCCACCGCGAACCCGTATAAGTTGGAACGGATCCGCGCTTCGGGCGCAACCGTGCGGATTGTCGACGGCGACTTTGACGATGCTCGCCATCTCGCGCGGCAGATGGCTGACAGCGAAGGCGCGTTTCTGGTTGAGGACAGCGAAAACCTTGATACCTGTGAAGGCGCCGGGACGATTGGACTCGAACTCATCGAGCACGGTGATCCCATAGACGCCGTGCTCATCGCTCTCGGGGGCGGGGCCTTGGCGACGGGCGTGGGTTACGCCTTCAAATGCCTAGCCCCTACGGTCGAGATCGTTTGCGCGCAACCCAAGGGCGCGCCGGCGATGGCGTTGTCGTGGAGGGCCAAATCTGTCGTCGAGACCGACCGCACCGACACGATCGCGGATGGCGTTGCCGGCCGCCGCCCAATTCCGGCAGTCCTGGACGACCTGCTGGCCGTGGCCGACCACGTCCCGCTGGTTGAGGAACACAGCATCATCGCCGGAATGCGTATGCTCTATCGCCATGCGGGACTCATCGTTGAGCCGTCGGCCGCCCTTGGCGTCGCGGCGATGTTGGAGGACCGATCCCGCTACAGGGGCAAACGGGTTGTGACGATCATCTGTGGGAGCAACGTCATTGCGACCGACTTCGAGAAATGGGTCATCAAACAGGACGACGACATCTCTCTGTGACCGTGCAGAAATCGCGATTGACGCACCGCTAAACTCGCGAGATGGATGCGCTCAGGCGCTGGCTCACAGCGAGAAAATCTTGAACGCATGACGGGCGAGCTTCCTCTCGAAAGACGGTGCTTCATCGTCGATGGCCTCCATGCCAGGTTGGCTAAGTCGCTCAATATGGTCGTTCATGGACTTGAGCGGGCGCGCCTCGGCAGCCGTTCGCGACTTCAGGCGGGCCGATCCAATGGCAGATCGCGCTGCGCGAACGCTCTCTCGAGATAGGTGACGACGAAGTCCGGCGTTCTCTCGCGGTCGATGTTGCCCGGGCGGCGCACGATGTGCATGCGGGTGAGTTCCGCGTTCGGATCGAGCGCCAAAAAGGCGTCGATGCGCGCCTTGGCTTCCTCCGCGGGCAGGGGCAGCGTCATTTCCTTCATGCAGGCGACGCGCTGTCCCACGAACACAACGGTCCAGCCGCTCTGGACCGTGGCGTCTTCCGCGGAGACGCCGGTCTCCTCAAAAAGCTCTCGCCGCGCGCTGACGTCGAGGTCGACCCTGTCGTCGAACACGTCGTTCAGGTCCGGGGTGCCGGCCGGAAAGTAGATTTTTCCGCCGTTCATGGTGTGGGACGCCATCTCGCCGAGCAGAAAGGCGCCCTCCGCGCTTCTGAGCGCCGCCATCGCAAAGCAGTTCTCCACCGCCTCGCCCGGGTGGCCGAAGTCGCGCCAGGCGATGAAATCGGCGTAGTCGGCCGCGAAATACTCCCCCTCGAGCTTCAGCGCGCCGTCGGCGCGGCGCGTGAGCGCGCGTCGTCCGAGCAACAATATGCGGCCGTTGAACAAGGCGGGCTTGTTTTCGATGAGTTGCGCCCAGTGCGACTCGATCGCGGCGCCGTGCGTCCGCGCGAATGTCCATCGGGAACGTTCGAGCCTGAAGTCGAGTTCGGCCACCTCGACGATGCGAGTCGGCGACGTCACAGGTCGAGCGCGCTCACGGACACGATCACCGCCGACCCTCCGATCGAGGCCGAGCGCAAGAGGTCCCGGACGTGGAATCCGAGGACAATGCGCGCGTCGATCGCGTCGTGAATCGAGTTTCGGTCCATCGATTTGTGCTCAAACGACTTGATCAGCGCCATGACTGCCCCGGCCCCGCGGCGCTCACCGCCTTCGACCTCTTGCATAGACCTCTTCCGAGCCTTCAGCCCTGTCAAGGGGCGAAGCCCGTCGGAGGCGGCGCGCTTTCCGCGCGCCCTGACAGGGCTCGGAAAACAAAGCTCGGCAAAAGAGGCCGAGGGTTTGAGATTGACAACAAGCATGAAGCTGTCTCCGTAATTCCCTTTCGCTTTGCGCATCGCCATGACAGCAGAGACGATATGCCACGTGGCAATTGTCTCGGAATGGGAGCAACATAATTCTAAAGAGCGGGCGCTATCGCCCTTGCGACCTGCGGGAGCCGGAGAGATGAGCTCCCGAAATTCTTGCCTTGTGCAGTGACGGACGGCGTTGGCGCCTGCCCCGAACACGGCCAGGGAAGAGACAGAACATGAATGCCAAGGAAAAGGCTATCCGCGAGCGCGCCTATCAACTGTGGGACCAAGCGGGAAGGCCAGAGGGACGCAGCCAGGAATTCTGGCTTGCCGCGAAAGCCGAACTCGAAAGCCAAGAGCGGTCGGGCAAGAAAAAGCCCGGCGTTCGCCGGTCTGCGGATGTTCGCAGTGAAACGGCGGCGGATTGGACGAAGAGACGGCGAGATCCGAGCTTTTGACCCGTTCCGCGCGGCCCGCGACGCTCCCCGCCGTCGACCAAGTGCTTGAGACCTCTTTTGAGGTTGTGAATCCGTGAAGGGGCGAAGGCCGCCCGGGGGCGGCGCGCTGCCAGCGCGCCTTGACAGGGCTGACGGCTCGGCAAGGTCAACGGCTCCGCGCGGAAATGCGTCGAAGCCCCGCGTTCGGCGCCCACTGGGCGCGCATTCAGGCGCCATTCGATATGCGTTCAGCACGCGTTCGAGCGCCGAAAACGGCCTCTTATCCACCCGTGAATCCAGCTTTCTCAAGAGGTTGGACCTGACTTTCGGCAAAAAATCGAAACGGCGGGGAACGCGCGCAATGCGCGCCGCTGTAGGGTGGGCTCGCTCAGCGCCGTCTGAGCCGAGGGCGCGAGACGGGACGCCGGACCACGGCTTGCTCATGACCCTCCTTTCCGGCCGCGACTGTGGGCTCAAGCTCGCGGGGCGGCCGTTTCGTTGAGCGGCCGGAATCGGCCAATCCAGAACTAATCCTGCCATATATTCAGAATCTCACAAATCATTTTCTGCAAAGCGCGTAGATGGGGATCGTCCAGGCGAATCGCGCGAGTCAAGGGGCGACGCCCGCCGGACACCCGCCGGACGCGGCGCGCTTTCCGCGCGCCCTTGACAGGGCTGACGGCGCGGAAAACAAAGCTCGGCAAGAGGTCGACGGCTCGGTCTGCCGACGCGCGCGAATGGGGATTGAGCAAGAAGCGGTTTTTCTGCAAGCGCTCCGGGCTCCGCCATACTGTGGCTCAGGTTTGCGGCGAGGGGACGCCTCACATGGGGAGCTCACATGGGGAGCTTTAGGTCAAGGGCTCATTCATTCGGGCATGTGTCAAACTCCGAGGGCGGTTTCGGTATCCGAGGTCCGAGCCTGATTGCATGACGCGGCCCGTTTCCGAGCACGATCAACCTCACATACGGTCGCCGCTCGAGACGGCTGCACCAACATCCCGCTTGCGGCGGGCAGGGGCTCAGGAGGACGAAACCATTCTATTGATCGGCATTTCAGGCCATGGCATCGATCGGTTCGTCCACCCGGATCCGCCAGAACTGATCAGGTCCTGGAAGATTTGAAACTCTGTTGAGCGTTTGTCGTCAGGCGACTTTCATCACGGCTCCCTCGATGACGACGCCGGCGGTGACATATTTCCATAACGCCACCAGCAGCTTGCGCGCCAGCGCCACGATGGTCGACTTCTTGAAACGGCCGCCATTGCCGCTGAGCCGTTCTTTGAACCACAGAGCCAGCGCCGATTGCGGCTGATGGCGGAGCCATAGCCAGGCAAGCTGAATCAGGGTGGTTCGCAATCGCGGATTACCGGCTTTGGAAACGCCCTGCTCGCGATCGACCGATCCGCTTTGCCAGGGCGTCGGCGCCAGCCCCGCGTATGACGCGAGCTGGCGGCGATTGTCGAAGTGGCGGAATAGCGCCTCCAACCAGAGGTTGGCGGCGAACTCTGGACCGATGCCCTTAAGGTCGACCAACATCTTCCCCGCCGGCGCTGGCGCGGCGGCTTGTGGCGTGGCGAGCAGCGCGTCCCGCTCGGCCTCCGCCCGCTTGATTTGATCAAGCAGCAGTTCGAGCCGATCGAGTTCGCGGCTAATCTGGGTCTTGAGATGCATCGGCAACGGACGGCCGTCGCCCGTCGTCAACTCGTCGAGCCGTTGGCGTCGATCGCGCCGCAGCGGCTCGTAACCGGAGACACCCTGGGAAAACAACAGCCCCTTGACGCGATTGACGTGCTTGACCCGCTCGGCGATCAGCACCTTGCGCTCACGGCAGAGGCGGCGCCGATCTTCTTCCTCCGGCGTCGGCGCTTTCACCATCGCGCACACCCGAGGTTCGCCGCGCTTATACGCAAGTAGCGCGCGGAGCAGCGCCTCGCCATCGATCTTGTCGGTCTTGGCGCGCCGCCGACGGCGCGACGTCGCGATCGAGGCCGGATCGACGACATGGCTTTCGACGCCTTCGCTTTGCAGCACGCGATGAAGCCAGAAGCCGTCGAGACCCGCTTCCTGAATGACAACGATCGGAAAGGATTTTCCGGTCCGTTCCAACGCCTTCTGCTTCAGCTCCGAAAATCGCGCCAGAAGCGCCGCGACGTCACCGGCCCGCACGGAATGCTTCGACATCTTTTCGCCGGAGCCCGGCGACAGCGATGTGATGAGCCAGATAGAGCGGCTGAGTTCCAAAGAGATGAAAATGGCCGCAAGATGGGTTTGGATAGCGGTCGGGGCTTCGGGTCGGTCTGCTACGCTTGGCATGGTCGTCTCCAGAGTCAGTGTTCGCAACCTCACTCTGCCAGAGCGCTGGTCGCTATCCACCTCCCCATGGGATCTATTGGTACGGCGATCAACGCTGCATTCTCGAATTCACAACCGGAACGGCGGTCTGGTATCACCCCGGATTGCCGCCGGCGCCGATCCGCTGGGTGCTCACGCGCGATCCAACCGGCGTGCGGGA
>NZ_JBKQOT010000333.1:0-3637 GCF_052145395.1 Roseiarcus sp. | reverse complement strand
TCGACGCTTGATGAGGATTTCGAAATGAAGATCTTGCTTGCCGCATTGGTTGTCGGCCCGTTTGTCCTGGCGGGAACTGCCCAAGCCGGGGTCACGCTGTTCAACCCGCTACGAGCCAGCGCCAGCACGATTCATTTGGCTGCCGCTGAGAATCCGGCTGCCCGAAAGACTTACGTCCAAACGAAGGATGCCGCAATGGCGCAATGGCGCAGCATGATCGAAGATTTCGCGGCGCGAACGCAGGCGAAAGCGACAGCGGCTGACCGGGCGGCGTTACGCGAAATTCAAAGCGCCTGGAGCCACGTCGAACAGGCATCGAGCGCGCTCGACGCCGCCGGCGAAGACGGTTGGGACAAGGCCAAAGCGGCTTACGAGCGTGCGTCCCCGGATTTGGAGGCGACATGGGCCAGGGTCGGCCCCGCAAAGAATTGAACCGACGGCCCGTCGATTCAATTCTAGCCCCTGGTCGACGCCGACGCGCAGGCGGTGACAATCATGATCAGTTTGGTTGCTTACTATGACGATCGGAGCTGCTGACGAAAAGACACGGGTCGCGGCGCTGGCGAAAATCGCGGCCGCGAGCTCGCCGATCGGACTGACCAGCGCAGAGGCGGATCGGCGGCGGCACGCGTTTGGTCCCAATGCAATCCCGGATGTGAGCGCGCATGCGCTCCGCCGGGTGCTCGAAAAGTTCTGGTCTCCAGTTCCCTGGATGCTTGAGGGAGCGATCGCCCTCGAGCTCGCGATGGGCAAGTTCGTCGAGGCCACGGTCATCGGGGTTCTCCTCGTTTTCAACGCGGCCCTCAGCTATTTTCAGGAGAGTCGGGCGCAAGCCACGCTTGCCGCATTGAAATCGCGCCTTGCGATCACGGCATCGATTCGACGCGACGGGATCTGGAAACTCGTCCCCGCCGCAGAGCTTGTGCCGGGCGATGTGGTGAAGCTAACGCTGGGCGCACTGGTTCCTGCAGACGCGAAAATTCAATCCGGTGAAGTTTTGCTCGACCAGTCCCTGCTCACCGGGGAGTCAGCGCCCGTCGAGGCGGGTGACGGCGCCGCGGCCTATGCCGGGGCCTTGATCCGCCGCGGAGAGGCGGTGGCCGAGGTGTCCGCGACGGGCGCGAGGACGAAGTTTGGCCGCACGGCGGAGCTGGTGCGCACTGCCCATGTCGTTAGTGCAGAGCAGAGTACGGTCTTCCGCGTCGTACGCAATATCGCCGCGTTTAACGGCATCCTCATCGTGGGGCTGACAGGCTACGCGTACTTTCTTCAGATGCCGATCGCTGAGATCGTTCGCCTCATCCTCACGGCGGTTCTCGCGTCGATACCGGTCGCGCTGCCCCCGACCTTCACGCTCGCAGCAGCGATCGGCGCACGCGATCTCGCCAAGCTCGGCGTGCTCCCGACGCGGCTTTCCGCCGTGGACGAAGCCGGAACCATGGACGTCCTGTGCGCAGACAAAACCGGCACGCTGACGCGAAACGAACTCACAGTCGGGCAGACACGGCCAATGGGTTCGTTCACCGAAGCCGATGTGCTCTCGGCCGCGGCATTCGCGAGCGCCGAAGGCGGACAAGATCCTGTGGATCTCGCTATCCGCGCGGCCGCCGGCGCGAAAGGCGGAGCCGCCAAATTCAAGCTCGTCTCGTTCTCTCCGTTCGATCCGGCCAAGCGCATGTCAGAGGCGACGGTTACGGGCTCGAACGGAGAGAGGCTCCGCATCGTGAAGGGCGCGTTCGCAACCGTGCTAGCCCTCGCCGAACCATCGCCATCGGCGGAAGCTGAGGCGAAGTCGCTCGAATCGCAGGGCATGCGCGTGATGGCCGTCGCCCTGGGGTCCGGCGCGTCGATGAAATTGGTGGGTCTTGTCGCTTTGACTGATCCCCCCAGGGACGACTCGGCCGCTCTCGTCCAGGAGCTTCACGCGCTCGGCGTCAAGGTGGTGATGGTGTCGGGCGACGCGCCCGCGACGGCCCTCGCGGTGGCGCGTTCCGTCGGTCTTCGCAGCGCGCTCTGTCCGCCCGGCGGCCTCTCGGATCGCGTTCGCCTCGAGGACTACTCTGTCTTCGCCGGGGTCTTGCCCGAGGACAAGTTCAATCTGGTGAAGACCTATCAGAGCGCCGATCACACGGTCGGCATGTGCGGCGATGGCGCCAACGACGGGCCAGCGCTTCGCCAGGCGCAAATCGGGATCGCGGTGTCCACGGCGACGAACGTCGCGAAGTCAGCCGCGGGCATGGTGCTCACCGCGCCCGGCCTCGCCGGCATTGTCTCGGCGGTCAAGCAAGGGCGGATCATTTTTCAACGCATCCTTACCTATACGCTGAACTCCATTAACAAGAAGATCGTTCAAGTGCTGTTCATCGCGGCAGGGCTGCTCATGACCGGGCACGCGATTCTGACGCCGCTGCTGATGGTGTTGATCATGATTGTCGGCGACTTTCTCGGAATGTCGCTGACGACCGACAACGTCCACCCTTCTCCGCACCCCAATTCCTGGCGCATCGGGAGAGTGACGATTGCGGGCGCCGTCATGGTGCTGGGAGAACTCGTGTTTTGTCTCGGCGTCCTCGCGGTCGGCGACTTTGTCGCGGGCTACACCATTGAGACATTGAGGACGCTCGCCTTCGTGACCCTCGTTTGCGGCAACCAGGCGACGACTTACAACAATCGCGAGAGACGGCGCATGTGGTCGTCGCGACCAAGCTGGTGGCTCATCGCCTCCTCTTTCGGCGACACCTCGATCGCCTGCATCCTCGCCGTGGCGGGGATTGCGATGGCGCCTCTGCCCTTGCTTGTGGTCGCGGGCGCGCTCGGCGGCGCCGTCGTCTTCGCTCTTCTGATGGACCTTATCAAAGTCCCCCTGTTTCGCGGCCTTTCCCTCATCTACTAAAGCCGACGAGTTCATCGCTTCAACGTCTTCGTCGACGCGATCATCAACTGCGCGCAGGAGCTGATTTCCGCAGCGCCGCGCTGCCAACCTCGAACGGGGACTCCTGGCGTAGGTAGTTTCCGAGGCTGCCGTGGGCGTTCAGCGGGCGCGTATCATGGGCTTTACGCGCCGGATAAACAGCAGTGCCATGTCGGCGCGGAGGATCAATTGTGCCGATCGGGCGTTGGCGCGTGAGAGCCCGGCCGGGTTCCGGCTTGCGACCTCTTCGGCCTCGCGAGCCCATGGGGAGGCCCGACATTTGTCGAACCCAGTGCTGACGGCCAAGCCCGCAATCCCGACGCATCGCTTCCTCGGATTTTTCAAGAAACCGTCGCCATGGGATAGCGAGCAGCCGATCCGTGAGGAATTGTTCGGCGTCGAGCGCCTTGAGGCGCATGCAAAAAGTCTTGCGGTCGCGCAGACCGTAGCTTCCCGTCCGACCCGCGGCCTGTCCCTGGCCGCCCGGCTTGCCAACAATTCCACGGTCCTTCTGTCGTCCTATCGATCGATCGTGAAGGCGATCGACGATGGGCGCCAGATCACGCCCGCGGGAGAGTGGCTGATCGACAATTTTCATTTGGTGGAAAGGCAGATCCGTCAGATCAGCACCGATTTGCCGCCGGGCTATTACCGCCAGCTCCCAAAACTCGTCACCGGCCCATTCGCGGGCTATCCCCGCGTCTTCGGCATGACATGGGCGTTTGT
>NZ_JBKQOT010000332.1:0-5315 GCF_052145395.1 Roseiarcus sp. | reverse complement strand
GACAGCGAGATCAAACGGCGCTATCTGGCGCTGGTGCGGGACTTCCCGCCCGATCGCGAGCCGGATCGGTTCCAGACCTACCGCGCCGCCTTCGAGGCTCTGCAAACCGAGCGCCAGCGGCTCGCAGGGAGGCTGCTCGCTCCGCACAACACCGCGCTGACCCGGCTTGAGACGGCCAGCCTGCCGCCGCCCGAGGCGCGGCGCCAGAGACGGGTCTCGCAGGCGCAACTAACGGCGCTGCTGGTCGAGGGCGTCGAGCGGGCGATGGCGCGATGGCAAGAGGCCTCGCGCACCGACGGCGCGTGATCGGCGGAAAGAGCGAATGGACCAGTCCCTCAAGGAGACCCTGCTCGACCGGCTGCGCGCCTATCTGGACGGGCTCGACACGGCGGACGCGCCGGAATCCGCCGTCGCTGAGACCGCGGACGCGAGCCCAATGGCGACTGAGGTCGCGGGCGATCCAGCGGACGACGAGGCGCGGGACCTGTTCTCGGTATTCGCGGAGATCGCCGCCACCCGCAACGAGGTGCGCACCCAATCGCGCATCGTCAAGGACGCGCTCGACCAGTTCCGCGCTGTGTTCGAGACGCTGCAATCGGGAAATGCAGCACTGGACCGGGAGCTGAAGGAAGCACGGGCCCGCGCCGGCGAGCAGACCCGCACGATCCTGCGACCGCTGCTGCTCGACATCATTGACGTGCGGGATCGTCTCGCCGCCGGGCTCGCGGCTGGCCCGCCCGAGAACAGGTCGCCGTGGTGGTCGCGATGGCGGCGGACCGCATCCGTCCCCGATTCTTGGCGGGAGGGCCTGGAGATGACGCTGCGGCGGCTCGACCGGGTGCTGGCGGATCGCCGCGTCACCCCGATCGCCACCATCGGTCGCCCGTTCATGCCCGACGTCGCGCGGGTGGTGGCCACGCGGGACGATCCCTCTGTCGCCGAGGGACTGGTGATCGCCGAATCCCGCACCGGTTTCGAGTGGGACGGCCAATTGCTGCGGGCCGCGGAGGTGATCGTGGCGAAGCGTGCCGGCGCGAGGGATCGTTCCGATCGGGGAGATGTCGAATGAGTGGGATCATTGTCGGAATCGATCTCGGGACCACCAATTCCGAGATCGCAATCTATCGCGACGGCCGTCCGGAGGTGCAGGCGGATTCCGCCGGGCGCCTGATCCTGCCGTCCGTCGTCGGGCTGGCCCAGGACGGCAGTCTCCTGGTCGGCGAGGAGGCGCGCAACCAGTACATCCTCCATCCCGAGCGGACGGTGCGCTCGATCAAGCGGCTGATGGGCAGCGACCGAAAGGTCTCGCTCGGCGGCCGAGACTACAAGCCGCAGGACGTCTCGGCGATGATCCTGCGTCGCCTCAAGGAGATCGCCGAGGAGCGGTTGGGCGCGCCGGTGCGCAAGGCGGTGATCACCGTGCCCGCGTTCTTCTCCGACGCGCAGCGTCAGGCGACCCGCGAGGCCGGTGAGATCGCCGGGCTCGAGGTGGCCCGCATCGTAAACGAGCCGACCGCGGCGGCGCTGGTCTACGAGGCCGCACAGCAGCAGGGCAAACGGGTGCTGGTTTACGACCTCGGAGGCGGGACTTTCGACGTCTCGGTCGTGCACATCGAAGACGGGGTGGTTGAGGTGATCGCCAGCCATGGCAACAACCATCTTGGCGGCGACGACTTCGACCACAAGATCGTCGAGCACGTGCTCGACCATCTGAAGATCGAACACAGGGCGGACGTCAGCGAAGATCCGCAGGCGATGGCGCGCATCCATCGCGCCGCCGAGAGCGCCAAGAAGCATCTCTCCGACCATCCGTTTGCGCGGATCGAGGAGGAATACCTAGCCGAGGTCGACGGCAGGCCGGTTCATCTCGCCCTGGAACTCGCCCGCACTGACTACGAGGAGATGATCGGGCCGTTCATCGAGGAGACTCTGTCGGCGATCCACATTGCGCTCGAATCGGCGGCCCTGACCGCGTCGCAGATCGAGGAGATCCTCCTGGTCGGCGGCGCGACCCGCACCCCCCTGATCCGCAACCGACTGCTCGAGGCGTTCGGCCGGCCGGCCCGCGGCGAGGTCGATCCCGATCTGTGCGTCGCGATGGGGGCCGCCATCCAAGGCGCCGCCATTGCGGGCGAGAAGGTGTCGGCTGTACTGGTCGACGTGACCCCTTACACGTTCGGCACGAGCGCGCTCGGCGAGCTAGGCGGGAATCTCTATCCCTACTGCTTCGTCCCCATCATTTCCAAGAACACGCCGATCCCGGTGCGCAAGAGCGAGGCGTTCGCCACGGTCACCGAAAATCAGAAGGTCGTCGAGGTCCGAATCTTTCAAGGCGAGAACGAGAACGCTTTGGAGAATATCCAGATCGGCGAGTTCCGCGTCGATGATCTCGCCGACGCGCCGGCCGGCAATATCATCATCCTCGACCTGGCGTTGGACCGCGACGGCATCCTGCACGTGTCCGCCAAGGAGAAGGCGACCGGGCTCGAGCAGCGGATCACCATCGACAAGGCGATGTCGCGCTATGACGAGGACGAGATCGAGGAGGCCCGTCAGCACATCGATCATCTGTTCGGCGAGGCCACGAGCGAAACGGCGCTGGCCGCCGACGCCGAGGCGTCCGCCGCAGCCGACCCGAAGATCGTGGCCCTTCTCGCCAAGGCGCGCGCGAAGCTCGACAGTGCGATCGCGGAGGACCGCGCCGAGATCGTCGATCTGATCGAGGCCATCGAGGACAGCCGGGCGAGCGGCGACGCGGCCGGGCTCGCCGACGCCGTGTCGCGGCTCGATGATCTTCTGTTCTATCTCGAGACCTGATCCGGAGGGTCACGCCATGGTCGCCGGAGTCTTGGAGCAGTGCCCGATCTGCCGTGCACGGCTCGACGGCAGCGGTCCATGCCGGCGCTGCCGGGCGGAGCTTGGAACCGTCCGGCGCGTCGCTGAGGAGAGCGCGGCGCTGGCGGCGGCCGGTCTTTATCGCCTCGCCGCTGGCGACCGAGCCATGGCCGTCCGCCTGCTCCGCCGCGCGAGCACATTGCGGACAACACCCGATCTTGCCTGGATCCGGTCGGCGCTGTCGCGCAGCACCTAAACCGGCTCTGCTTCACTCCGTGTGGAAATGGGAAGTCGAACTGGCAATACGCGACTGATAACGCTGAGAAATTGCTGGCAAGTCTCGTGAGCAATGTCATTCCATATTATTTCGGGAGCCCAGCGCCAAATCTCCCTGTGTTTTCAGCGCGCTAAAAACACGTAAAAGCCGCGTCCATCACACAGAGTGAAGCAGAGCCCAATTAGGTGCCAACCGACACAGGCGGGTGGACCGGGCCTTGAACTTCGACCTTGGGAACGCCATAAATCAATTCCCGGCGAGGAGCGAATTATGAGCGATGGCGCACTGCTTACGCCAAACGAAGTGGCCGCTTTGGCCGGCACGTCGAAAACCATTGTCGAAAAGGCGCTCGAGCAAAAAGTTCTAACTTCGCCGCGTGGGGTGCGGGCAAACCGGCGGCTCCTGCCGCTCCATGCGGTCGCGCTCGCCGTCGCCGTCAAGTCTCTCGGTCGGCGCCTCACGGTGAACGACAAGAAACGGGTTGCGCGAGAGCTCGCCCGGCTTTCGCCTGCGGCATTGAAAACCGCCGAGATCGAAGTGGCACCGTCGGTATTCGTTCACGTTGGCTCGATGGCCCGCGAGGCCGTCGAGCGAGCGGAGCGCTACGCCAAGGCAAGAAACGCCTTCATCGAAACAGTCGACGGCGTGCAGGGCGGACGCCCAGTGATCAAAGGCACCCGACTTACCGTGAGCGCGATCTGCGGACGTCTGTCATCTGGCGACTCCGTCGAAGACCTCGCGGAGGATTATCCTGATATTCCAAGGGAAGCTTTCGAGGCGGCGTTCCTTTATGGAAAAACGCACCCGCAAGTTGGGCGTCCAGTCGCGCGACGCGCGGGAAGAGCGGCGTGAGGTTTTTCGTGGATGAGTGCATCTCGCCGTCCCTCAGCCGCTTCCTCAATGCAGGCGGCCTGCACGATGCGATCCATCCGCGCGATCGAGGCCGCTTGCGGGACTCCGATCACGTCGTCTTCGCGCGGGCGATCGCCGAAGATCGAATTGTCGTAACCGAGAACGCGGAGGATTTCCGCAAGCTCGCCGCGAGCGTCGAACTTCATCCCGGCTTGATCATTCTGCCGTCTGTCGCACGATTAGAGGCCCAACGGCTCATGCAGCTTGTGCTCCATCACCTCGCCAACATGGGCGGCGACCGACCGCAAGATTTGCTCGTGAACTCTGTTCTGACGATTTCGGCGAAGGGTTCCATCAGCATCAACCCATTGCCCTGACAAGGTTCAGATCGACGACCGGAAAACAAGTCCCAAACTTTCGGCTATGACGCTCAAACCTGTGAGTCGGCGTCATGAGGTGATCCCACCTCCAGTCTATCATTTCAAAGTCTTATCGTGCCGATCGGCGTTGAGCCCCCGCGCCGAATGACAATGACTGTTGCTCTTTTGCGATCCGCTCCGCCTCCTCCGGGAATTTGATCCGAGAATGAAATTGAACACGGGTTGAGGCTGTCCAGGCGGCGTCGCCTGCAAATCAGCGGGAATCCTTGCGGCTGCTTCGGCGTATTCAGCGAGCGTCGCGGGTGACATGCCGAGCGCACGCTCGAAGGCGCGATCCGGCATTTTCATCAGCCGACGAAGCAGAGCCGCGGCGCGTCTGGCATGACGCGCAGCCGCCAAATGTTTGCGCTCCCGGATCTTGACCCCCGCTGCCGACAACAGGATCAATCCTTTGAAGAGCATACGCAGTGGACTTTCTCGATCCGCAACCTGCCAAAGACCTTCCCAGGTCTCATGAGCTTCCCAGTAATAACCGTGGTTAAAGAGGTCGAGACCCCAGAGAAATACGTCTGAGCCAAGCGATGGCTCCGCGGCAACCCGAATTGGTTCGACATGGTAGCTATGTCCCGTGGGGTCGCGCACGGGATGCGGTTCCCGACCCGGCAGATACGCGTAGGGTGGAAAGCTCTTCTGCGGCAGCCAGCGCGGACGTAACATCGAACCAATAGGGGTCATCGTGGACTCTTCCCGAAAGAGCACGCTAAGCGCCAAGATCACGTCATCGCATTGGATTATTCTGTTTGATGCTCGCAGCGGCGAGCATTGCCCTAACCGCGCGCTTGAAGTCGCGGCGGCTGTTGATGGCCCACATGTCGTCGAAGGAGGCCGCCTCGTGGGCCGCGTCGATCATCGCGTCAGTAGGGTTTGCCAGCGGCTGCAACGCCGCCACTGCCAATCGTCGATACCTTGCG
>NZ_JBKQOT010000331.1:0-2504 GCF_052145395.1 Roseiarcus sp. | reverse complement strand
ACTTGCCGGCGCCGTTGGCGCCGATCAGCGTGACGATCTCGCCCGCGTTGACCTCGATGTCCACGCCCTTGAGCGCCTGGATCTTGCCGTAGAACGTCTCTACGCCGCGCAGTTGCAGGAGCGGCGCGGCGCTTGCGGTCGCTCCGCTCATTGCTCGAGCTCCTTTTCGATCGTTTGCACCTCTTCCTCGTCGGCGACGCCGAGATAGGCCGCGATCACCTTGGGGTCGGCTCGCACTTCCGCGGGCGTGCCGTCGGCGATCTTCATCCCGTAGTCGAGCACGACGACGTGATCGGAGATCTGCATGACGACCGACATGTCGTGCTCGATAAGCAGCACGGACATCTTGTGGTCGGCGCGGATCGAGCGCAGCAGCGCGGAAAGGTCCGCCGACTCGCGCGGGTTCAACCCCGCCGCCGGTTCGTCGAGGCAGAGCAGCACCGGGTCCGTGCACATGGCGCGCGCGATTTCCAGCCGGCGCTGGGCGCCGTAAGGGAGTTCTCCGGCCGGATCGTCTGCCCGGTCGATCAGGCCAATCTTGTTGAGCCAGAAAGTCGCCCGATCGACCGCCTCGGCCTCGCGGCGCCGGTAGCTCGGCGCGCCGATCAGCCCGAGCACGGTCATGCCGCTTGCGCGCATGAGAGCATTGTGGTGCGCGACCAGCAGGTTCTCCAGCGCCGTCATGCCCTGGAACAGGCGGATGTTCTGGAACGTGCGCGCGACCCGCGCCTTCCGCGCGATCTCGTGATCGGGCATCCGCTCGAGCAGGAAGAGCTCGCCGTTCGCCGTCGTCGCGCGGCGACCGCTGGCGTGCGTGGCGGCTTCAATGGCGTCCCTGGTCACAACGCCGTCGCGGGCGAAAGCCAGCCGCCCTTCGGTCGGCTTGTAGAAGCCGGTGACGCAGTTGAACACCGTCGTCTTGCCCGCGCCGTTCGGCCCGATCAGCGCGGTGATGTCGCCCCGCGCGACGGTGAAGGAGAAGGCGTTGACCGCGACGAGACCGCCGAACCGCATGGTGAGGTTTTCGACGGTCAGTATCGGGCTGGTCAGCCAGTTCATCAGCCGTGCCCCTCCTTGACGAGGTCGCCGGACACGGCTTTGCGCTCTTTGAGGAAGATGGAGGGCGATCGAGTCGACACGAGGCCGCGCGGCTTCCAGATCATCATGACGACCATCGCGGCGCCGAACAGCAGCATGCGGTACTGGGTCGGGTCGAAGTCTGCGCCAAAGATCCGCTTCATCCAGTCGAGCTCGCGCATCAGCTCGGGCGCGCCGATCATCACCGCCGCCGCGATCGCGACGCCGAGCTGCGAGCCCATGCCGCCGAGCACCACGATGGCGAGGATGGTGGCTGATTCGATGAAGGTGAAGCTTTCGGGGCTGACGAAGCCCTGGCGCACCGAAAAGAACGAGCCAGCGAAACCGCCGAACATCGCGCCCAGCGCAAAGGCGGTGAGCTTGGTGTTGGCGGTGTTGATGCCGAGCGAACGGCAGGCGATCTCGTCCTCGCGCAGGGCCTCCCAGGCGCGCCCGATCGGCAGCCGGCGGAGCCTCAGGGTGACGAAGTTGGTGAGCAGCGCGAGCGCCAGGATCAGGTAGAACAGGAAAATCGTGCGGTAGATCGGCGTGTAGGGCAGATGGAAGATAGCGGCGAAGCCGTTGTCGTCGTCGGTGAACGGGATGCCGAAGAAGGTGACGTGCGGGATGCTGGTGATGCCCGCGCCACCATTTGTGAAGTCGACCCAGTTGACGAGCACGAGGCGGATGATTTCACCGAACGCCAGCGTCACGATGGCGAGATAGTCGCCGCGCAGCCGCAGCACCGGAAAGCCGAGGATGATTCCCCACATCGCCGCGAGCGCGCCGGCGAGCGGCAGGCAGATCCAGAACGAAAGCCCGAAAGTGGTCGAGAGCAGCGCATAGGAATAGGCGCCGATCGCGTAGAAGGCGACATAGCCGAGGTCGAGCAGGCCCGCGAGCCCGACCACAATGTTGAGGCCCCAGCCCAACATCACGTAGATCATGATCTGGACGCCGTAGTTGTTGATCCATTTCAGCGAGCCGGCGGGCCCGAGCAGCCCCAGCACGATGAGCGGAAACAGCGCGACGAAACCGAGCGCAAACGGCCCGAACCACTTGGAAAAGGCGACGCGCGCGAGCGAGGGCGGCGCCACGCCCTCGCCTTCGCGCGCAGCCTCGACAAGGGCGCCGCCCACGCCGCCCGCGGCGACCGAACCGACCCGGTCGAACCAGACGCGCCAGTCGGGCGGCGACAACTGGCGGAATAAGACGAACGCGAAGACAATGGCGGCGACGCCGAGCGACAGCGGCCAGCGGCCCGTCAGGACCAGCTCGTTGTTGATGTTGGCCTCAGCATGGTAGCTGATGATCGGAAAGCAGAGGCCGAAGGCGACAAGCGCCGCAGCGAACGCGTTGCGGAGCGCTGTCAGAATTGGGGCGGCGGTCGTTTCGCCTGTTTCGGCGACCGTCGTGGATTGCGGCGC
>NZ_JBKQOT010000330.1:0-6848 GCF_052145395.1 Roseiarcus sp. | reverse complement strand
CTGCGGGCCTTACCGGATGCCTGCCCTCGAGGTCGAAGCGGTCGCCGCCTACACCAACAATCCGCCGTGCGGGGCGATGCGCGGCTTCGGCGTCAATCAGACAAGCTTCGCCATCGAAGGCTGCCTCGATCTGCTCGCCGCCAAGGTCGGCCTCGACGGGTGGACAATGCGCTGGCTGAACATCGTCCGCGTCGGCGATCTGACGACGACGGGACAGACGCTGGAAAAGTCCGTCGGCGCGGAAAAGACGCTGCTCGCCGTGAAGCCCGCCTACGACGCCGCGCGCGCCAAAGGCCGCGCGGTCGGCGTCGCCTGCGGATTGAAAAACTCGGGGCTCGGCAACGGCGCGATCGAATACGGCAGGTGCCGCCTCGTCGTCGAGCCTGGCGGCGCCGTCGAAATCCACACCGGCTTCACCGAAATGGGCCAGGGGCTGCTGACGGTCCTCACTCAATGCGCGGTCGAGGTCACCGACCTGCCGGCGACTGCGTTCCGGCCCCAGGTCAACACCCGCTTCGAGATCGGCTGCGGCCAGACCACGGGCTCGCGCGGTAGCCTTCTCGCCGGGCGGGCCGTGATCGACGCGGCCCGGAAGCTGAAAGCCGACCTCGACGCCGGGCGGACCCTCTCCGACCTTGTCGGAAAGGTCTACGCCGGCGAAGTGCGGATCGATGACACGACCGCCGCGGGACAACTGAAGAACGGCAAGATCAAGACCCACACGACCTACGGCTTCGCAACGCAGGTGGTCGCGCTCGACGAGAAAGGCGCGGTCGAAAGGGTGACCGCCGCGCACGACGTCGGGCGCGCGCTCAATCCGCAGCAATGCGAGGCGCAGATCCAGGGCGCGGTGCATATGGGGCTCGGCTACGCGCTGACCGAGGAGCTTCCGTGCAAGGACGGCATGCCGGTGACGTTCCGGCTACGCGATCTCGGCGTCCTGCGCGCCGAGCACATGCCGGAGGTCGAGGTCATTCTGGTCGAGGACCCTGAGCCGGAGGGGCCGTTCGGCGCCAAGGGGGTCGGCGAGATCGGCCTCGTGCCGACCGCCGGCGCCGTCGCCGGCGCGCTCGCCGCGTTCGACGGCGTGCGGCGCACGCGTTTGCCGATGAAGGATTCGCCCGCGGCGCGCGCCATCAAGCTCGGCCGCATCCGCGACGACGAGCCCGATCGATGGCACTGAACGACGCCCTTGTCGTCGGGCCAGACCGCAACGGGCTCAGCGTGGCGATCGCGTCAGGGCGCGTCGTCGCCCAAGCGCCCCGGGAGGCGGCCCGCCTGTCCTGCGCCGACGGCGAGATCGCGCCGGGCGCAGTCTGCGCCCATACGCATCTTTACAGCGGCCTCGCGCGTTACGGGATGCCGCCGCCCGAACCGCAGCCTCAGAACTTCGTGCAAATCCTGGAAAGGGTCTGGTGGCGGCTCGATCGCGCGCTCGATGCGAGAAGCCTCGACGCGGCCGCACGCGACACTGTCGCCCGGGCGCTGCTCGCAGGCGTCACGACGCTGATCGACCATCACGAATCGCCCAACCTGATCGAGGGCTCGCTTCGCGTGCTGGCGGAAGCCTGCTCCGACCTCGGCGTCCGGGCGCTCCTCTGCTACGGCGCGAGCGAGCGAAACTTCGGCCGACAGGAGGGGCGGCGCGGGCTCGAAGCTTGTCGCGAGGTCGCCACCTCGCCGCTCCTCAAGGGCCTCGTCGGGCTGCACGCGAGTTTCACCGTCTCGGACGACACGATCCGCGAGGCCGGCGCGCTGGCGCGCGAACTCGGGACGGTCGTTCACGTTCATGTCGCCGAAGATCGGGCGGATGTGGACGACGCGCGCCGACGCGGCTTCCCCGGTCCGCTCGAGCGTCTCCTTTCGCTCGAGGCGTTGCCGGCAGGCTCGATCCTCGCGCACGGGGTTCATTTGACCGCCGACCAGGTGCGGCGTGGGGCAAGGGCCGGCTGCTGGTTCGTTCACAACCCGCGCTCCAACGAGGGCAACCGGGTCGGCTACGCCGCCGCGCTTTCGGCGACGCGCCGCGTCGCGCTCGGCGCCGACGGCTGGGATCCGGACATGGCCCAGGAAGAGGCCGCCCTCAAACGCCTGGCCGCTGAGAACGGCGACACAGGCGTCGGCGGTCGTCTCGCCGCTGGCCATAGGCTTGCGGCGGAGCGGTTCGGCGCGGTGGACAAGCCGCTCGCCCCCGGATCGCTCGGCGATCTCATGGTGCGACGCGACGGCGCGATCGTTCACGTGGTCGTCGGCGGGCGCGTCGTTGTCGAAGACGGCGCGCTGACGACCGGCGATTTCGCGGGGATCGCGGCCAAGGCGCGCACGGAAGCGGCGCGCCTCTGGGAGCGCATGGCGGACCTCTGAAGCCGCCCCGGCGGCCGCTCTTCCAAGAAAGCGTTCCGCGGTTGTCCAGCGCCATTGCGGGTCACTTTTTGTGGAACGCGGGTCGGCGCCGGGACGGCGGTGGCTTGCGCAGGCGGTGAGCCGGCGTTTACGTCTGACAACAGCCCCATGCAACGATTCGAGGCTGCCTGTCGCAACGGCGCGCAATCGCCCGTCAACGCGACGCGCTCAAACAGGACCAAAAGCGCTGAGACGAGTCGGTCGCACACAGGGATGACGCGATGTTTTTAGTCACCGGCGGAGCTGGATTTATCGGATCGAATGCCGCCGCGGCGCTGGAAGCCGCCGACGCCGACATTGTCATCAGCGACCGTCTCGGCATGGGCGACATGAAGTGGCGCAATATCGCAAAGCGCCGTCTGTACGACATCATCCCGCCACAGGCGCTCGCCGATTTCCTGTTGCGCTTCCGGGGCAAAGTGCGCGGCGTCATTCACATGGGCGGCGTCTCGACGACCACGGAAACGGACGTCGATTCCGTCGTCGCGAGCAATCTTCGCCTCTCGATCGATCTCTGGAACCACTGCCCCGAGGAAGGAATCCCACTGGTTTACGCCTCGTCGGCCGCCACCTACGGCGATGGCCGGTGGGGTTTCGAGGACCGCTCCGACGCGGACTATCTTGCGCGCCTGCGGCCGCTCAGTCCCTATGCCTGGAGCAAAAATCTGTTCGACCGTTGGGTCTCGCGTGCGGTCGAGACCGGCGCCCCGGCCCCCCCCGCGCTGGGCGGGGCTGAAGTTCTTCAACGTCTACGGACCGAACGAGTATCATAAGAGGGCGCAGCGTTCGGTCGCCGTCCAACTGCACGCACAGATTCGCGAGCTCGGCCGCGCCCGCTTGTTCCGTTCCGAGCATCCCGACTATCCCGACGGCGGTCAGTTGCGCGACTTCGTCTGGGTCGGCGACTGCGTGAACGCCACACTCTGGGCGCTCCAGGATCCGGCCGCGCAGTCGGGGATCTATAACGTCGGCTCCGGCGTCGCGCGGTCGTTCCTCGACGTCGCCTCGATCCTGTTCAAGGAGCTTGGCGTGGCGCCCGACGTCGAATTCATCGACCTTCCCGCCAACTTGCAGGACAAGTACCAGTATTACACCTGCGCCAGGATGGACAAATTGAAGGCCGCAGGATTCGCGAAGCCTCTGACCTCGCTGGAGGACGGCCTCCGGCGCTACGTCGGCGAATTTCTCGGGACCGAGGATCCGTTCCGCTGACACCGGCGAGGCTCACCCCAACCTCCTCCCGCGGGACCTTACGGGTCCTTTACGCCTCGACGCGCGATTTCCTCTCGAACGCTTACCCGAGCGCGATCATCATGTGCGCCGGGCAGAATTCGGAGTTCGAACGATGCGCAACACCCTTGAAGCCTCGGACGAGGCCGACCCCCGACGCTTCCGGCCGGTCGCGCCGGTCTTTCAGGCCGCGAGCGATCACGAGGCGCCCGCGCCGCTGCAAATGTTCGCACGCCTCGGGGTGCTGCTGGCGATCGCGCTCGGCGTTGGCCTGATCGCGCAAATTCTGGCCCGCGTTCCGTTCTGATCGGAACCCGGGACCGACGAGAACGCTTCAACAAATGACGGCGGCGACGCTCGAGCTCCCTAAAAGATCAACCCGAGCCGCTCGTCCATGCCACGAGACCCTCATGATCCAGCAACAGACTCTCTATCCGGCGTCGGCGATCGGCGCCTGTTTATTCATCGGCCAGGACCACAGCGGTCGATGGGTCGTCCGCGATGCGCTGAACCTATGCGGAGGATTGTTCGTCAGCCGGAACGAAGCGATTCGCTTCGCAATGCTCGAATGCCAGCGCCGCCCACAGTCCGTTATCATGCTGCCGGACGGCCTCGAACTCGACGGAGCCGCTCCGATCCTTCTTCCGCCCAAGCGTTCGGGCGACGCCTCCTGACGGCAGGGGCGCCCACCGCCTCGCATTATTTGGGCGCGGAATAGAGCCCGTAGTTGGCGATCCGCTTGGCCACGTTGGCGACTTCCTCCGGAGTGAGCAGAGGCGGCTCACGGCCGAGCTGCAGACAATTCAGATATTGATGCGCGAGGTTCTCGACCTCGACCGCGAGCCACATCGCGCCGTGCAGGCTGTCGCCGACGGCGATCAGGCCATGATGGGCGAGTAGGCACGCTTTGCGGTCCTTGAGCGCGGTGAGCGCGCTGTCGGAGAGCTCCTGGGTGCCGAACGTCGCATAGGGCGCGCAGCGGATCGTATCGCCCCCAGCGGCGCAGACCATGTAGTGCAGCGGAGGAATCTCGCGTTCGAGGATCGCGAGCGTCGTGCTGTAGATCGGATGCGCATGGACGACTGCGTTGACGTCGGGCCGCTGGCGCAGAATGTCGAGATGGAAGCGCCATTCGGTCGACGGGCGGCCGTTGCCAACGACCGTCTGGTCGAAGCGCATCGCGATGATGTCCTCCGGCTGCATGTCGTCGTAAGGCATGCTGGTCGGCGTGATGAGAAAGCCCTCGCCGTCCCTGAGGCTGATGTTGCCGGAGGTCCCCTGGTTGATGCCGAGCCCGTTCATCGAGCGGCAGGCGTCGATGATGCTCTGGCGTTTGTCTCTCTCGGCGGCGGACAGCATGGGCGCTCCCTCGGCTCTCGGCGGCGAAGTCGGCCGCCATCCCGGTTTGCGGCTCCCTCTTAGGCGTCGCGGGAGCCCTCGGCAAGGCTCCTGCCCGCGGCGCCGAAGCCGGCGAAACTCTGTTCCCGCCGGGCCCGCCGGGCTCTGCTCGATTGACCAGCTTCGGGCCGTTTGCTAGCAAGGCCCCCATAAGAGGTCATCGGCGTTTGCGGCGATTCCCGGCGCAAAGCTTTGACGGGCCGGGTATTCGAGGGGGCGCCCATGGCAATTGCATTTCGCACCAAAGCACTGGCCCTTGCGGGGCTCGGCGCGGCGCTTCTCGCCGGATGCGCGACGCAGCCGCCACGCCCTCCCGTCGTCGCGGCGCCGAGCGTCAGCCCGGATCAGCTGGTCGGCAAGTGGGGCTTTGCCGCCTATCATCGGGACACCGACCGGGCGCGCACGATCAAGGAAGCGGCGGCCCAGTGCAACAGACCCTATGTCATCGCCAAGGGCCCCAGCGGCGGCGTGATGATGAACCTCGCCGATCAGGCGAACTTGTCGGAGCTGGTGCTGAAGGCTGGGCCAGACGGAAGGACCTATCTCGGTCCGCCCGGCGACGCCGGCACGGCCGACGATCGGATCGTCACGAACGTCGACGCGAACTCGTTCACGACGAACTGGGTTGATCCGGACAACGCGAGCCGCTACGGCACCTCGGTGTATGAGCGCTGCGGTCAGAAGAGGGCGTGACGCGCTCGGTTCTTTCACCTCCATGACGGAGCGGACATGAACGTACGAATGGCTTTCCTGGCGCGGGCGGCGGCTGCGGCGATCGCAGCGGCGGTAGCGTTCTTTCCTGGCGTTTTCGCGACCGCCCAGCAGGTCGACATGAACGTGGTCGATCAACCCGGCTACGTGCCGACGCCGGAAGAGCAGCAGCTCAACGGCGCCTACGAGCGGCAGGAGGTGTTTTTCCGCGCCACCGAGCCGCCGGGAACCGTTCTCATCGACACCAACAACCGCTTTCTCTACCTCGTCCAGCCCAACAACCGCGCCCTGCGTTACGGAATCGGCGTCGGCCGCGATGGCTTCCAGTGGCAGGGCGTCGAGAAAATCTCGCGCAAGCAGGAATGGCCCGACTGGCGCCCGCCGCCGGAGATGATCGAGCGCCAGCCGTATCTGCCGCGCTTCATGGCCGGCGGTCCCGGCAACCCGCTCGGTCCCCGGGCGATGTATCTCGGCAAGACGATCTATCGCATCCACGGCACGAACCAGCCGCAGACGATCGGCCACGCGGTCTCGTCGGGTTGCTTCCGACTCGTGGATGACGACGTGATCGACCTCTACGATCGCGTGCCGGTCGGAACAAAGGTCATCATCAAGCAGGCCGTTCAGCTCTGAGCGCGGCCGAAGACAACATTTGAGGCTGGCTATGCGCATGATCAAACCGCTTCTCGCCGCCGCGGCGGCGCTGGCGTTCGTCGCCGTCGGGGCGGCCGACGCCCAAACGCTGAAGTCCGTGCAGGACCGCGGCAAGCTCCTGTGCGGTGTGAGCCAGGGAATCGCCGGCTTCTCGATCAAGGACGACAAGGGCGAGTGGTCCGGCTTCGACGTCGACTTCTGCCGCGCGCTCGCCGCCGCGATCTTCAACGACCCGTCCAAGGTCGAGTACGTTCCGCTGTCGGCTTCCGAGCGCTTCGACGCTCTCAAGGACAAGAAGATCGACGTGCTGTCGCGCAACTCGACGTGGACCTTGGGGCGCGAGGAGGATTCGAACCTCGTCTTCGCCGGCGTCACCTATTACGATGGCCAGGCGTTCATGGTTCCGAAGTCGCGCAACGCCACCTCGGCGCTCGAGCTCGACGGCGCCAAGG
>NZ_JBKQOT010000329.1:0-9457 GCF_052145395.1 Roseiarcus sp. | reverse complement strand
CTGCGCGACTACTCGATCCGCGTCATTCCGAGCAACCCCAATGTCGCCGTGCCGCTCGAAGCGCGGCAGATCCTTTGGAAGAACTGCGGCTGAGAGGCGCAGCCCTCGAGCGCGGATGAACGGCGCACGACCTTATCGGCAATTTCATGCTGGGGGATGAGGACCGGATTTCGCTCGTCAGCCTCAACCGCCTGATTGACGTCGGGGGGCGACTGGACGCTTGCCGAGAAGTCTGGCTTCTCCGGGCTGGATTTCTATACTGCGGTCCCGTTTATCACTGCCCATCATTGTCGATGCCCAAGCGCCGCCGAACGAGAAGTCGATATGCTTAAGCCAAGGCGCTCTCAACATCGGGCGGCCTGCTGCGTACGACGAGGCGGGAACTTCCGCTTAGGGTCGAAAGGACCGGTTCGCAAGCCGTCGGGCAATGCCCGCTGGCGCGATCCCTCCGTCCCGCCTACGGCGGCTTCGTCCCTGTTTCCGGCCGTCCAATTGCGGCCGCGAATTGCAGGTTGTTGCTTGAAGGAGACTTTCCGCCGCCGGATGGCGGACATGTCGTCTGGACTGGCGCGATCGACCAAAGGGGCGGCGTCTCGCCGCCAAGGAGCGCGCGACGCGCTCCCGTCGGCCCAGGCGCGCCGTTTGGGTCCGGCGGCGATTCCGTGCCATCGCTGTCCGGCGACAGCAATTCCGGAGACGGCGACATGGCGGAGCCCGAAAGCGACGGGACGCAGGCGAACGACAGCGGAGGCGCCCGGCGCCTGCATGTCTGGACGCGCCAGATCCTGGGCTCGATCGGCGGGCTGGTGCTGGCGACCGGCGTCCTCGGCACGGCGATCAGCGCCTATTTCCAGCAGCGCAACTGGACCTACCAGAAGCGCGCCGACAAGATCGACAAGGACGCCGCCGCCGCGATGACCGCGCTCGACGGCCTGAACAAGATCGTCGACGAGAAGTTCCTGTCCACCTACGAACTCGACGACGCCGTGAAGAACCGGGCCGAAGGCGACAAGCTCGACGCCGCCGTGAAGCGGTTCTATGCGGCCGACAAGGCGTGGGAGCAGCAGCACCAGAGCCTCGCCTCGACCCTGGAGATCGTGATCGACTCCCAGTTCGGCATCGACGATCTTGCGGCGACCGCCGAGGCGCGGAAGGCGGACTGCACCCGCTATGCCCTCGACGGCTTGCGGCCGGGAGCGGCCGACCCGCTGCCGGTGCGCGCCGTGCTCGAGGTCGCCTACACCTGTCAGACCAAGCTGAAGCAGAGCATCGAGGCTGAACTGCGCGCTCGCGACGGCAACGGCGGGGCGTGGCCCGCCGCCGTCGCCGAGCCCGACCCCGGCCGGATCGGGCTCGGCCATGTCTGGCGCGTCCAGAACGTGCTGCAATGCCTGATGGTGCAGCGCGCGGTCGAGATTCGCGGCCAGCCCTTCGGCGTGTCGCTCATGCCGTTCGGCGAGCCGGAAGGAACCGCGTCGTACGCGCTGTCGGACAGCGATCGTGCGCGTGAGGAGCGCTGCATCGCGCCGTATCGCGACGACCCGACGTTTGGGACCGCGTCGCTGAAACCGACCTGATCGCGAGGGGCCGGCGCGAAGGGCCATTTGCGTTCGCCGCTGACAGGGGCTAAGGGCGGCGAAATCCATCGAGTCGGGCCTGGGGACTTCATATGAGCGCCGAAAAGGTAGCATTCGCGATCGCCGTGGCGATCTTCGCCGGCGGGTCGATCGGCCTCATCCTTCAGCGGGCGCTGCCGGAGAAATACACGACTGGCGGCCCGCGCGACATGATCGGCGCCGTGGTCGGCCTCTTGACGCTGCTGTCGGCGCTCGTGCTCGGCCTCTTGATCTGGACGGCCTACGGCGTCTACGCCGGGCAGAACATGGCGGTGCAGACCCTCGCCTCGAAGGTCTTGCACTTCGACATGGCGCTGGCCGACTACGGCCCGGAGGCGGATCCGGTGCGCAAGCAACTGCGCGACGGAGTCGGCAAGACGCTGGACGAGGTCTGGGCCGCCGACCAGAGCGACGCCAACTTCGCCGCCAACAATTTCGCCGCCGCGTTGCGCAACCTGCGTGCTCGCGAAACCCTCCTGGGCCAGCTTCACCCGACCACCGACGCGCAGACCCAGGCGCTGGCGTCGGCCAGGGCAGACCTGGAATCGCTTGGGCAGTCGCGGTTGCAGATGTCCTTCGCCCTCACGGCGCCGATCTGCTTTCCGCTGGTGTTCACCGTGGTCGCCTGGGTCGTCTTCCTGTTCCTGGGCTACGGGCTCATGTCGAAGAGCAGCGCGACCTCGGTGCTGGGCGTTGTGATCGGCTCGCTCGCGATGGCGTCGGCCTTCCTGATGATCCTCGACCTGTCCAACCCCTATTCCGGAATCTTCCGCGCCTCGTCTGCGCCGCTCGAACAGGTGCTCGCGGTGATGGGCAAGGAATAGGACGGCCACCCCGCGCGCGAGCTCGGTGGTCGCCCGGATTTGTCTTGCCTTTCGCCGGCGCAGGGGAAAGGTTGCGCGCCGCCATGACGACCCCGGCCGCTCCTCCCGCCGCTTCCGACCAGAAATCGCCGCTGACGCACCGCGGCGAGGCGCGATTCTGGCGCGTGAGCTTCGCCCTGTTCCTCTCAGGTCTGGCCACCTTCGCGGTGCTCTACTGCGTCCAGCCGATCCTGCCTGCTTTCGTACAGGCGTTTGCGCTGACGCCGGCTGCGGCGAGCCTGTCTCTTTCGGTGGCGACCGGCGTTCTGGCGGTGGCGATGTTCGGGGCGGGCGCTCTGTCCGACGCCTACGGCCGCAAGACGGTGATGGCCATTTCCCTGGTGGCCGCGGCGGCCGCGACGCTCGCCGCGGCCTTCGCGCCGAACTGGCCGACCTTGCTCGCGCTCCGCGCGCTGACCGGCCTCATGCTGTCGGGCGCTCCGGCGATCGCCATGGCCTATCTCGCCGAGGAAATGGACCGGTCCGCCGTGGGGCTCTCGATGGGTCTCTTCATCGCGGGCAACACGCTTGGGGGCATGGGCGGCCGGCTCGCGGCGGCGCCGATCGCGGAATTCTGGGGCTGGCGCTGGGCGGTGGGCCTGATCGGCGCCTTCTCGCTCGCCTGCGCGCTCGCCTTCGCCTTCGCCTTGCCGCGGGAGCGACGCGCGACGCCGAAGGCGGGCTTGGTCGCGATTGCGCCGGCCATCCGGATGCACCTCAACGATCCGGGCCTGCGCCTGATCTACGCGCTGGGCTTTCTCGTCATGGGCGCCATCGTCACCACCTACAACTACATCGGCTTTCATCTGGCGGCGCCGCCGTTCTTGCTCAGCCAGACGGCGATCGGCTTCGTCTTCGTCATCTACCTTCTCGGCGCCGTCGCGTCGGCGGTTGCGGGCGACCTTGCAGGGCGTTACGGCCGCAGGCAGGTGATTTTGCCCGCGGTCGCACTGATGCCGCTCGGCGTCTTCGCGACGCTGTCCAGCAGTCTCTGGGTGACCATCGCCGGCGTCGGGCTCGTGACCGTGGGCTTCTTCGCCAGCCATTCGATCGCGTCGAGCTGGGTCGGCCTGCGCGCCCAGAGCGCGCAGGCGCAGGCGAGCGCGCTCTATCTGTTCTTTTACTACGCCGGCTCGAGCCTCGCGGGCTGGGCAGGCGGCTGGGCGCTCGGGGCTGGCGGTTGGCTCGGCGTTGCGGTCTTTCTGGGCGCGCTGACCTGCCTTGCGTACCTCGTGGCGGCGCGGCTCAGGCGCGTGTCCCCTCCCGCCCATCTTCTGGCGCAGCCCGAACCGAAGCCGGATCTCCCGACTTCGTGAAGACTGACGCGCCCATCGGGAGGCCGCCGGAGGGCAGCCGTCGGCGAAAGATCGCATGCAGCCAGGGCGGCGCGTGGATCACGCTCATCAGCACATACATCGCCGTCATTCCTGTGAGCGGCGAGGCCTCGGGCGCGGACGAACAGACCCAATGCGCCGCGCCGCCGCCTTCGACGCCGGTGATGAGCGCCATGACCGCAAAACCCGGCGCGGCCGCGTAGCGCAGCCCGTCGGATGCGCGCAGAGCGGCTTCGCCGAGGGCGTCGCGGCGACGGGCGCGGCCGGCGCCGTCGTCGGCGATCGCTTCGCTCATGCTCCTTCTCCACAAGATCGAGGATGACGGCGCCTTCAGGCGCGCTCGTATTCGTCGTGGCGGCGCCACCACAAGCCTTGCTCGTTGCGCCCCTTGGGCGCCCGGTCGAGCCACTGGTACATGCCCCAGAGGCCGTCGAGTCCGCGCGAATACGACGAGTAGGTGTGATAGACGGCGCCGTCCTCGAGTGCGAAGGCGCTCATGCCGGGCCGCTCGCGCATGTACGTCGCCGCGTCCGCTCCGGTCGTCGCAGCATACTCGGCGACGGGTCCTGCGGCGGCGCGCGACGTCAGGGGCGCCGCGGGCCGGTAGTTGTATTCGAAGCCTCCCTCGCGCTGCTGCTTCTCGGTAATCGAGGCTGAGAAGTCGGCGTTGAAGTCGGAGCCGAACGACGACGCCCAGGGGAACGTCCAGCCCATCCGGCGCTTGTAGGCTTCGAGCTTCGCGAGCGGCGCCCGCGAGACCGCCCACAGCATCACGTCGTGGTGGGCCAGATGAATCGCGAAGCCGTTGAAGCCGTCCGCGATCGCCGAGCAAGACGGACAGCCGGCGGTGAAATCCGGCCCGAACATGAAGTGATAGACGATGAGCTGCGAGCGCCCTCGGAAGAGGTCACCGAGCGACGCGGCGCCCTCGTCGGTGTCGAACCGGTACGCCTTGTCGATCCGGACCCACGGGAGCTCCTGACGCCGCAGCGCGACCGCGTCGCTCCGCCGCGTCAGCTCCTTCTCCTCTTCCAGCAACGCGACGCGAGCCTTGAGCCACTCATCACGGGAAACGACCTGATTGCGCATTGTCGGCCTCCTGTCAGCGGGGATGATTTTGGGAAAACGATCCCCTCGCCCGGCGGGAGCGCGGGAGAGGGGACTGTCAGCGCTTAAGCCGGCAGACGCCGGTCGTAGTCGGCGCGCAGCCGCATCAGGGCGGGCCAGAACTCCTCGGATTTTTTGTTGGCGAGGACGTCGGCCAGGACGCCGAGGTGCGCATGCCAGCCGGCGCTGACGCCGACCAGCGTCTTGCGATCGGGCAGGCGACGGTGGACGAGGGTGAGCAGCACTGCATCCCCCTTCGGCTCGAGGTCGAAGGACACGTCGCCTGCGCCGTCCCAGGCGAAGGCGAGGCGGCGCGGCGGATCGAGCTCGGTGATCCGGCTCGCCATGCGATGTTCGGCGCCGAAGCCGGGCGGCCGCTCGCCGGCCGGGGCGGCCAATTCGTCGTTCCGCCAGACCAGCTCGAAGGGCGCGCCGACCTTGAGCTCCATGGCGCCCGCTGCGAGCCAGCGGCGGCGGAGATCGGAATCGGTGAGATAGGCCCACACGCGCTCGATCGGGCCGGGCAGTAGGCGCTGGATCTTCAAGGTGGCGGGCTCGATCAGCGCGCCGTAGTCGTCCGGCGTGGCCAGCATCGTCATCGATCGTCTCCTTCTTCTGGGGTGGATTCTCTTGGGGCGTCCGTCTCGTCTTTGGCGGAAGGGACGGACGCGCGGTCGCGGGCGTCCTCCTCGCGCAAGAGCCGCTCGAGAATGTCGAGCCGGCCGGTCCAGAAGCGCTCGTAGAAGCTCAGCCAGTCGTGGGCGCTGGCGAGCGGCCCAGGGTCGAGCCGGCACCAGTGCGTGCGCCCGCGCACCTCGCGCCGGATGAGCCCGGCGTGCTCGAGCGCCTTGATGTGCTTCGACGCCGCCGCCAGCGAAATCGAGAAAGGCTCGGCGAGCTGGGTCACCGTCCGCTCGCCGCCGGCGAGTTCCCGAAGCATCCGCCGCCGTGTGGCGTCGCCGAGGGCGTGGAAGACGGAGTCGAGCGGAGGCGTCTCAAATTCAACCATGTGGTTTAATGTGCGCGCGCCGCTTCGGAAAGTCAACCATCTGGTTGAATGACGAGGCGGGAATTTTCGTCGAGCCACGGCGTACGGCCGCGCGAGCCCTTCGCAAGCGTGACGGAATACCGCCGCGATCGCTGTAAACGCATTGCCCTTGCGATCCGTCTGGCGCCATGTCAACGACGCCGCCGCAGCGCGCGCTGCCGGGTTGGGGAGGTTTCGATTATGTGCCGCGGGTGTTTCAGCCAGATCCTTCTTCGCGACGAATTTTATTCCGGCGGCATCGCCGGCCTGCTGGGCAAGGCGGCGGGCATGCCCACCCGACGCGCGTTCATGGCCTATTCGGTCGGCGCGACCTCCGCACTGACCGCCGGAATGGCCGCGCCGGCCTTCGCAGCGGACGACGGCGCGGATCTCATTCTGCGCGGCGGGACGATCCGCCCGCTCCCGGGCGCGCCGGTCGCCTCGGCGATCGCGATCAAGGACGGCAAGGTGCTCGCGGTCGGGGACGAAAGCACGATCATGGGCCTCAAGACGGGGGGCGCCAAGGTCGTGGATCTCGGCGGCCGCACGCTGCTGCCCGGCCTGATCGATCCGCACCTCCACACGATCGCGGCTTCGCTGATCTACGAACTCATCGATGACGTCGGCTACGCGAAATATCCGACCCGTGAAAGCCTCGTCGCGCATCTCAGGCAAGAGGCGGCGAGCACGCCCAAGGGGCAGTGGATCGTCGGCGCCAATTTCGACAATCTGCTGCAAGGCGGCGATTTCACTCGCAACGAACTCGACGCGATCTCGACCGATCACCCCATCTTCATCTGGTACATCAATTTGCACGACGCCTGCGCCAACAGCGAAGCGTTCACAATCGCCGGCGTTGGGGAGGATGTCGGCGAGCTGCCGGGCGGAGGTCATTTCGGCCGTGGCGCCGACGGCAAGCTCAACGGCATGGTCTACGAGGAAAGCGCGATGCTAAAATTCGCGGTCCACTTCCTCGGCAAGATCACGCCCGACGTCGCGGCCAAGGCGGTCACGGACTTCACCCGGCATATCGCGTCCGTCGGCAACACGATGGTGCACGAGCCCGGCACGATCCGCTCGGACTGGATCGAGCCGTTCACGAAGCTCTCGAATACGCTTTCCTGCCGCACCAGCGCGAGCGTGATGTTCGACGACATCAAGGGCCTGACGCCGTGGCGCAACCTGGGCTTGGGCAAAGGCGCGCCCGTCGACAATTCCCTGTTCTCGCTCTACGGGGTAAAAATCGTCGGGGACGGCTCCAACCAGACCGAGACCGGGGCGCAGACCAGGCCTTACCTGAACTCGACCTCCAAGGGTTCGCCGAACTTCGACACGGATGAGATGAAACAGATGGTCGCCGAAGTGAAGGCCTTCGGCCTGCCGGTGCAGATCCACTGCAACGGCGACACCACGCTCGACATTGCGCTGGACGCGATCGAGGCGGCCTACGCGGGCTCGACCGACTTTGGCGTCAACCGCATCGAGCACTCGACGATGGCGCGCCCCGACCAGATTTCGCGCATGAAGACGCTGAACGTGCAGCCGAGCTTTTTGATGAACCATGTGCGCCTCTACGGCGCCGCCTATCGCGATGAGCTGTTCGGCCCCGAACGCGCCGCTTTCATGGATCCCGCGGGAGCGTGCGTGAAAGCCGGCCTCCCCTTCACGCTGCACTCCGACGGACCGTGCTCGCCGCCGGGCCCGCTCGCGCTCATCAGCGCGGCTGTGACGCGCCGCTGCATCATCGACAATTCCGTGGTCGGTCCCGATCAGGCCGTTTCGCTTGACGACGCGATCCGCGCCGTGACGATCGACGCGGCCCGCCAGATTGGGCAGGGCGATCGCCTCGGCTCGTTAGAAAAGGGCAAGGAAGCGGATTTTACGATCCTCGAAAGCGATCCCTACACAGTGAGCCCGGATGCAATCGCCGACATCAAGGTCAGCGAGACGTGGGTGGCGGGGCGGCGAATATTCGCGGCGTGACGCGAGGCCGTCCCCGGCCGTAACCATCAGGGGCCGAGCCGGCGCCGCTCGTACCCCGGCCCGAAGGCCCAACTTTGCCGGCCCACCCGCCGTGCGGAGCGTGCTAAACGTCGGGGCGTAGGATTCCTCCGCATGGAATGGCGCGACGAAGGTCTCGTGATCGGCGTGCGTCGGCACGGCGAGCGCTCGATGATTATCGAGGCGATGACGCGCGTCCACGGCCGCCATCTCGGCCTGGTGCGCGGCGGCCGCTCGGCCCGCATGGCGGCCGCGCTCCAGCCGGGCAACACGCTCGGGCTCGTCTGGCGCGCGCGCCTCGACGAGCACCTCGGCGCCTTTGCCGTCGAGCCGATGCAACTCCGCGCCGGACGGTTGATGGGCAGCGCGCTGGCGCTCTCCGGGCTCGCCTGGCTCGGAGCGCTCGCGCGCCTCCTGCCCGAGCGCGACCCGCACGAGGCGGTGTACGAGACGCTGACGCTGATCGCCGACCGTCTCGACGATTCCGCGCTGGCTCCGGCGCTGGTCGCGCGCTTCGAGGCGCGGATCCTCGCCGAATGCGGCTTCCGCCTCGACCTCTCCCGCTGCGCCGCGACCGGCGCACTCGACGACCTCGCCTATGTCTCGCCGAAGTCGGGCCGGG
The DNA here is from genome assembly GCF_052145395.1 of Roseiarcus sp. NCBI lineage: Bacteria > Pseudomonadati > Pseudomonadota > Alphaproteobacteria > Hyphomicrobiales > Roseiarcaceae > Roseiarcus > Roseiarcus sp. The sequence goes on along the minus strand of NZ_JBKQOT010000329.1, from coordinate 887 downwards.
CGGTGAGCCTTGCTGCAGGCGAGGCCTGGCGCGACCGGTTGCTGCCGCTGCCTGCTTTTCTGCGCGATGGCGCACGGCTCGAGGCGCGGCCGAGCGCCGACGACATCGCCGACGGCTTCCTCACGACGGGCTTCTTTCTCCTGCGCGACGTGTTCGCCGCCCGCGGCGAACCGCTGCCCGACTCGCGCCGCGCCTTTCTCGCTGCGGCGGCGAAGGCGGCGGTCGGGCCGTAGAACGTCTGAAGAGCGCTTCGCGGCGCTCACTAGGCGCCTGCTCGGCGGTCACCGACGCGCGGGTGTGGCGGCGCTCCGGCGCGGTTTATCGGCTGCGCCGACGGCGCGGGCCGCCGAGGCAGATTGGCCTTAAGAGGGGCAGGCCTGATGACGTAGGGATACGCCTTAAGTTTTCGTTGTTTTCCATTCATCAATTGGATCAGGACGGGACCCGCGGCGGGGACAGGAGACTGTCTGCGCTGCAGAGCATTCTGCGCTGCAGAGCATAGAGATGCGCGGGTATCCTTGTGGGCTGGGGGTGGGATGCGTTGGTTGTTGGATCTGAGGCGGCAACGCTATGCGAGCCGCGAGGCCGAGGCGTATCGTCTGATTGCGTCGGCGGGCGCCGCCGCCCATGCGATCGCCCGCCGGATGGCGCGGGATGCGAACGACTTTTCAACGATGCGCTATTGGACTTCGGTCCAGGCGATTATCTTGCGCAAGAGTAGCGGATCCTTATCGGTGCGCCATCCGCCGCAGTCGATGATTTAGGCTCAATTCGCGTTAGCGAGGCATAGCCCGAATCTGTTCGAATCGGCCGCGTTCTGATGGAGGTTTTCATGGAGCACCGGGCCTGTCGGGCGAGGCATGTGGAGGTTGACGACCTGAGAGAAG
>NZ_JBKQOT010000328.1:0-5705 GCF_052145395.1 Roseiarcus sp. | reverse complement strand
TGTGACGCGCTATACCGAAGGCTTCAGCCATTTCGTCACCTCCATGACTGCTCCGGTTGCTTCCGGCTGGAGCGTTCGCCGGGTGGGGCTCTCACCCACTGGAAAGCGCCGCCTTCTCACGGCGCACGCAAGAAACGGGCGTTCGCGTGCGACGTGGCGAATGGGCAATATCCGACCATTTTCTGCCGTAGCCGGCCGCTCCCGAACGGCCGGAGGGCGCCATCTTCGGGCGATGATAGTTCTTGACAAGATACCGGCCTTGGCGGTCTGAAGCTCGCAATGAGAGCGAGGAACATATGCCCATGGTGCCGTCTGAGGTCATCGCGATAGACATCCTGCTCGAGCCGGATGGCCGAATGCTCGAACGGGCGGAAAGCAACAACGCACGGCTGCGTCAGGCGTATCCGAGCGGCTTTGCGCTTGATGCGGACCATCGCCCGCACATCACGCTTTTGCAGTGTTTTGTCGCCGCCAAGGACCTGGAGGCGCTCGCCTTGGCGACGGGCGATGTGATCCTCAACGCAAAGGTGACTGATCTGCCCCTTTGGGCGGAACGCTACTATTACACGCCCGGTCCCGGCGTGGGCTTGGCCGGCATTTGCGCCAGGCCGACCCCCGAACTGCTAAGGCTGCAAGCCGACGTGATCGCCGCCGCCGCGCCCTTCATGGCACCGACCGGCCCGATCGAGGCCTTTACCGCCAGGCACGACAATCCGGCGTTCGACGCGGCGCTGATCGACTACGTGGCCGCATTTGTGGACCATCACGCCGGCGCCCACTTCAATCCGCACGTCAGCACCGGCGTGGCGCCAACCGACTATCTGGACCGCATGATCGCCGAACCGTTCCCAGCGTTTGCGTTTGCTCCAGCAGGCGCCGCCATTTTCCAGCTCGGTCCCTTCGGAACGGCCGCGCGGCTGCTCAAGAGCTGGGACGTGACGTGAACACCGAACCCGCCAACCCTCTGCTGTCGTCCTGGCGAAACGGCGCGCCGAGGCAAGCGATCCTTGATTTCGTCGCCCGCGTGACCACCGCAGGCCACCCCGATTTCGTCCCCTCCGCCGACCGCATCGCCGTGTTCGACAATGACGGCACGCTGTGGGTCGAACAGCCGCTGCCCGTCCAGGCGCATTTCGTGATTGACCGCATCCGGGCGTTGGCGCCCCAGCACCCCGAATGGCAAGGTCTCCAGCCATTCAAGGCCGTTCTAGACGGCGACCTCGCGGGCGTCATGGCCGTCGGCATGGACGGGCTCGCCGAGCTGGTGATGGCGACGCACGCCGGCATGTCGACCGACGCGTTCGCCGGCTTGGTTCGCGACTGGATCGCCACGGCGCGGCATCCGCGCTTCAATCGGCCCTATACCGATCTCGTCTACCAGCCGATGCTCGATGTCCTCGCCCTGTTGCGGGCGCATGACTTCAAGACGTTCATCGTTTCGGCTGGCGGGGTCGAATTCATGCGCACGTTCTGCGAGACCATCTACGGCGTTCCGCCCGAGCAGGTGATCGGCAGCAGCATCGTCACCAGATATGTCGTCAAGGACGGCGAGCCGGCGCTCATGCGCGAGCCCAAATTGCACTTCTTTGGCGACAAGGAAGGCAAGCCCGTCGCGATCAACGCCCATATCGGGCGGCGTCCCATCGCTGCCTTCGGCAATTCGGACGGCGATTTCGCGATGCTCGAATGGATCACTCGCGGACCGCTGGCGGGCTTCGGTCTGATCGTCCATCATGACGATGCGGACCGCGAATATGCCTATGACCGCGACGCTGGCCTTGCCCGTCTGGCGCGTGGGCTCGACGAAGGCCCAGGACGTGGATGGACCATTGTCCACGTCAAGGACGACTGGGATCGGGTTTTTCGCCTTTAGGCCGGCACCGGCGACGCTGGAGAGGCTCGCAGCGACGCATAGACGTCCGCAATGGGCGGAACCCGCACGTTCGCGGTAGGTCCGCTTCCTCGCTTAGATGAAGCGTTCAGTTCCGCGACTCGCTACGGAAGCTAAACGTCGATTCGCGCCGTCCCATTGCTCGCGACGAATGTTGCGCATCGAGTTGAGCTGAGGCGTTCGAAATTTGTTTCAGGGACGATCGCTCCTGGCGCTTGGCGCGGCAGGAAGAATGACTTCCGCATCCCTATATGTCGTGCGTATCTGCGTTAACCGGACAGGCATGCATCCAGGCTTCAGAAGGGCTGGACGAATTCGATCATCACGCCGCGGGTGGTGACCGGGCTGAGAAAATTGCACAGGAACGGGCCCGCCCCTTTGATCGCTTCCTTTTCCAAGAACTTCATGCCTTTGGCCTCGTAGGCGCGCATCGTCTGGGCGATGTCGGGAACCGCAAAGGCCACGTGGTGCACGCCGCCCGCCCCCTTGTTGAACCGTTCGAGCGGTCCCCCGTTCGGGACGACGAACTCGATTACCGCCCCCCTGTCGGCCTTCGCGAAGATGCACAGCGCGCGCCACTGCGGCACATAACCGCGATAGTCTTCCTCCATGCCCAGGACCGCCATCAGCGTCTGAACGTCGTCCTCGCCGGACAGCACGATTCCGACATGGTGCAGGGGCAATCCGCTGATCATGGGGAGCTCTTCGGGTCCTTGAGCAGTTCAGCCACCGGCTGGACGAGCCAATCGGTGAGCACGGTCGCGCCTCGACGGGTGAGGTGGCCGTAGTCGGCGTAGAGTTCGGCATGCTGGGCGAGATACCCGGCGTTCAAGACCGGCCCGTACCGCTCATAGAACGGCAATTCCTGGACGTCCCGCAACGCGCCCGGCCCGGAATAGTACGGGAGAAACACGAACGCGACTTTCGCGCCGTTCCTGCGGGCCAGTTCCGCGATCCTGCTCGTGTAAGTGCGCTCGTCGCCGAACTCCAGATCCGCCAGGCGCGCCGGCAGAATGGGGGGATGCATTCCGCCCTCGAGCTTTTTCACGCCCCGCTCGAGTTCGGCCTTGGAGGCCGCATTTTCGCCGTCCTTGATGCGTCCGTCCGGCAGCACGACGCTTCCGGTCGTGTCGATCGACGAACCCTTGTAATGCGCAGGGTCGAAATCCTTGGCGAGGCCAAGGCCTCCCGGAAGCAGGCTGGCGGCGAACAGGCGCATCTGCCGGAACGGCAAGTAGATCAGATCAGAGAAGTAATTCAAATCGCCGAGGTAGCCCGGATCGACGATCGCCGAAGCGTCCGCGACATATTTGAACGCCGGATGCCCGAACCGGGAGGGTTTTTCCGTCACGCCCAGAATGACCAGCTTGGGTCTTTTCTCGGCGAACAACTCTTGCGCAATCGCCCAGTTGGTGTTGCGACCGGTTTCCGGCAGAGAGAAATTGACGACGTTCGCCGGCAGGTCGCGCCGGCGAAGCGCCACGGCGAGTTCGGGCGCATTCACCCCCTGCATCATCCGGGACGGGCCGAAGAGTACGACATCGATCGGCGCCGGATCGAAGTGGATGCGCTCGTAGATCCATCGCGCGTTCGCATGAATGGTGCCGTCCAGCAATTGCCACCGCTGATACGGATTCTGCGGCAGAAGACTGACACCGACCGCGCAGGCGACCGCGACGGCCAGAACGAACAGGGTCTTCCGGAAGGCTCTGAGCGGGACCATCGAGCGCCCTAGAAATTGAAATACAGGAAGACCGCCTGGCCGCGCTGGACGAACATCACCCCGAAGAACAGGACGACGCCCGCCAGGATCAAGCCGATGGCGTTCGGTTTCCAAGTGAAGGCGATCCGTGACGGCGCGACATCGCGCCACTCGTTCCAGTTATAAGCCGGATCGAAGCGCGACATGATCTGCTGCGTGTTGGGAAAGTATGCGACGATCGCCGTTGAGGCTAGAATCGCCGCCCATACGTCCAGACCGGCGGCGCTGAAATTGTCGGATACGCCGCGCAAGCCGAACATTCCCGAAAGGATCAGCATGGCCGCAGCGACAGACTTGGCGCGGAACATCACATTCGCGCACATGACCGCAACGAGCGTCACGACGCGCGGCCAGACGGCGGAGAGGGGGCCGGGCTCAGGCAGCTTCTTGCCGAGTTTCCGTAGCTTCCGCTGCAGCTTGGTGCGGCGCTCGCGGGAAACCTCGAACAACGTCACGTAGACGCCGTGCATGGCGCCGAAGAGGACGAAGGTCCACCCGGCGCCGTGCCAGACGCCGACGATCAGGAACGTCACGAACGTGGGGAAGCCGACGCTCGCCGCGAACGCCCCCCAACCGGTCAGACCCAAACGCCAGGTCGACCGGATCAGGGACAACGACAACGGCTGAAACAGGTATGCGTAGATCACCCGCTGCAGGGTCATGTGCCAGCGACGCCAGTAGTCCGCGATGTTCCTCGTGCGGAGCGGCGAATGGAAATTGAGCGGCAGCTTGACGCCAAACATCCTCCCAAGGCCAATCGCCAATTTGGAATAACCGGAGAAGTCGAAGTAAAGCTGAAACGTGTAAAGGATCGCCGCAAGCCATCCCGACAACAGATCCACCGGGCCCCTCGTGTCAGCCATGTGATACAAGGGGTCGGAATATCCGCTTATCGTGTCCGCGATCACCGTCTTCTTGAAAAGGCCGATCGCATTGATGACGAGTCCAACCAGAATGTTGCGCCAGAGGAGCTTTCCGAACAGCGGCCCCTGCAGCTGCGGCGCGATCTCCTTGTAATGGACGATGGGCCCGGAGATCAGCTGCGGGAAAAACGAGGCGAACAGCGTGAAGTCCAGAGGACTCATCGGCTTGGCTTCGCCCCGGGCGGAATCCATCAGGTAGGCGATCTTCTGGAATGTGTAGAACGAGATCGCCAGCGGCAGGATCACTCTGTCGAGCGTCCAGTTCGCTCCGGTGAGCGCGTCGACGTTGTCGACAAAGAAATTGGCGTACTTGAAGTACGCCAGCATTCCGATATCGACCGCGAGTCCCAAAGTCAGGAGCGCGTTGACGACCGCTTTACGCTCCGCCGCCGCGGCTCGCTGAATTCGATCCCCGACGATGTAGTTGAACGCGATCGAAAACAGCAGCAGCGGCAGATAGATCGGATTCCAGCAGGCGTAGAACGCCAGAGACAGCACCGCCAGCGTGAACTTGGCCAGCGTCGGCGTCGGCCTCAGCCCCGCCAGATAGGTCAGAACCAAGGCAAGCGGCAGGAAGCCGAACAGGAAAGGATACGAATTAAACAGCACTCAACGGGTCTCGCGCCGGAGAGCCTCCACGGCGGCCTGTTGGCCGCTCGTTCCTCCGGGCGCCGATCGTCGAGCGAGGACCCGTGCGCGCGGCCGCTGGCGGGATCATGCGTGCGCCATCTCTGCGCCCGCGGCCGTTTTGAGAGCCATATCATCGACCGTCATTTCCAGCGCCGGCGCGACGTAGGCGTCGAGATCGAGACGCCATGTCGTCGTTCCTTCGGCCTCGCTCTCCAGGGAGAACCCGAGCTTCTGGTAATGGTCCCTGACCATGCCGTTCTTCGGCGAGGGAATGTACCTGCCCACAAGCGCGCGCGCCCGCGAGGCGCGCCGCGACGGCGAGATGGGCGAGACACGCCTCTTCCACGCGCCGGCCAAGAACGCGGCAGCTCATCAGCCAGGTGTCGATCTCCCAGGCGTCGGCCTTCCGGTCTGCGATCAGGACGGCGATGATTCCGTTGTCGCCGAATCGGTCGACCAGGCGAACCTGCACGACGTGCCTCGCCGGGTCGTGGATCGC
>NZ_JBKQOT010000327.1:0-2608 GCF_052145395.1 Roseiarcus sp. | reverse complement strand
CTCCATCGGCGCGCCGAGAATGCGCTCGAGCGGCTCGCCGCCCGGGTCCTCGAGCAGGAGCTGAGTCCGGCCGCGCTCTTGCCGAAGCTCCAACGGCGGCGCGGCCCAAGCGGGGTCAAGCTCGTCTCGCAATGCGTATTCGTGGGCTAGGCGATGAAGTACGGCCAGCGGATGATGATCCGAGGCCGGAAACGCGATCAGAACGGGCGGATCGCCGTCGTCGCCAGCAACCCGCCGTCCGCGGCAGAGGATACGCTCGCCGTCGTCCGACAGGAGTTCGAGATCGCGGTATACCTCGACGTCGAGTTGAAGGCCCGAATGCAATTCCTGGATCCCGCCGCAATCGGCAAGCGCCGCAAGGGATAGTGCCGTTGTACGAGGCCGAGCGCAAGCTCTCGACAAGCCCACTCCCTTCAGGGGGCCTCGCGAGATGGCCGCCGGTCGAAGGCCGCGTCCGAATCGAGCGCGGATCGGATGCAAGCCTGCAGGTCCTCGTCGCGGAAAGGCTTCGTCAGGTAGCACTTGACGCCGGCTCGAAGCGCCCGTTTCCGCGCGACTGGATCCGGATAAGCCGTAATCAAGATGGTCCGTATGGATTCACCGGACGCGACCAGCCGGGCATGAAGGTCCGGTCCCGTCAGCCCCGGCATTTGCACGTCGGCGATCAGGCAGTCGACGCGGCCCCGTCGATCGAAATTCAGGAAATCCTCGGCGCGGCCGAAGGTGACGGCGTCATAACCAAGCGATCTGAGGAGACCTTTCACGGCCTCGCGCATCGACACGTCGTCGTCGACGACCGCGATAAGAAATTTGTCTTGCAACGTCGCTTCCTGACGGCCGTGCGGACAACCGCGAGCCTCGCCCCTTCGCCAGACGTTCATATATTTGCTCGGGGGACGATTCTCCACCAATGCAAACAGGCATTGCGATTATACACTGGTATAGCTTTATTTGACCTTGTGAGATGTGCGCGGCTAGGTCGATGCGGCGTCAGTGGTTTGCTCCACCGACGGCGGACCGCCGGCTCGAGGCCATTTGAAGGCTGGGCCAAGACGCTATGCGAAGGTATAGATCAAGCAAACGATCTGGCGTCCCTGCCATCCCTTCGTCCAATGTTTTGTCGTCCCCCGAGTCCGGTAAAGTTCTGTTTGCGCCCCAGCGCATCCTCCCTGCTGCGGCGCATCCTCCCGCGGCCACGTGTCACGCGCTTGGCCCCATTGAGCCCCTTCCGACGGAAGGGGCTCTTTTTTCGGCGATTGCCGCGAGGGCGCAGGTGCAGGCGGTCGCTACAGGTCGACGCCCACAAGTTTCAACTTGTCCGCCATACGGGCCAGATCGGGAACGGAGGAGGCTTTCATCTTTCGCATCACCTGGCCCCGGTGGACCTTTACCGTGATTTCGCTGACGCCCAGATCTCCCGCAATCTGCTTGTTGAGCCGGCCGGAGACGACCCCAGCCATCACCTCGCGCTCGCGGACGGTCAGCGCCTCGAAGCGCTTGCGCATCTCAGCCATTAAACTCTCCGCATCCAGGCGAGCCCGGTCTCGAGCGAGGCCGAGTTGAATCGCATCCAGGAGATCCTGATCCCTAAAGGGCTTGGTCAGGAACTCGATCGCTCCGCCTTTCATCGCCTGCACCGACATCGGGATGTCGCCGTGTCCATGATGAAAACGATCGGGAGGAGGACGCGTCTGTCAGCGAGCTCTCGCTGGAGATCAAGACCGCTGCGGCCGGGCAGCCGGACGTCGAGCACAAGGCAGGAAGGACCCTCCGGGCGGCCGGACTGGAGGAATTCATCGACCGAAGCCATTAACTTCGGCTGAAATCCGACCGATCGGACGAGGCTGGAAATCGACTCTCGAATTCCTGGATCATCATCGACGACGAATACAGTCGGCTTGGTTATCGGCGCTGTCGGCATCGTTGGCATGCGTTCGAGAAAACTTTGTGGATTATAGCATGGCGTTGCGCTTGATGAACACGCGCAAGCGAGCGCATCGATCTTCGCTGCTTCAGGACGCGAAATCCTCCGACCGTCTATCCACCGCGACGACACGGTCGCTGAGGCGATCGCCGACGCGCCGGACAAAATCTCGAGCCTGCGGCTGCCCGCTCTGGGACGCGTGCGGCGACGTCATACGAGGACGCGCCGCGGCTCCTTGACCAGCGAGCCGAGGTCGAAGCCGACGTCGGCGGCGTGCTCGGGGGTGAGGTCCACGCCGCGGTCGAGCGCCTTCCTGGCGACGACATGGTCTTTCACCCGATTGACGCTGTCGGCGGCGATGAACTTGCCGTCCTTGAAGTAGAAAGCGGAGAACCTGTAGTTCTCGACGTCGCCGCGCAGCACGACATGATCGAAACCCGCGACCCGTCCGACGACCCGAAGGTTGACGTCATACTGATCCGACCAGAACCACGGCGCTTCCAGGAACGGCTTCTCGACGCCCATCAATGCGGCCGCCCCGGAACGCGCCTGTTCGATGGCGTTCTGCACCGACTCCAGGCGGTGGAGCGGCATGCCCGGTTCGTGCGCTGTGGCGGTGCAATCGCCGGCGGCGACGATGTCGGGATCCGCGGTGCGCGAGCACCGGTCGACTACAATGCCGTG
>NZ_JBKQOT010000326.1:0-3598 GCF_052145395.1 Roseiarcus sp. | reverse complement strand
TCGGCTGAGCGAGACTTGCGCTTCGATTCGACAATGCGACGGGCGCTAATTCCATGCATCAACCCAAGGCATGATGCCGACTCTTATCAGCGTGTCGAACTGATCACGGGACGGCGGCGTCGGCGCGATTGGAGCGATGCGGAGAAGGCGCGGATCCTGGCCGAGAGCGCCGATCCCGAAGTGAACATATCCGAGGTGGCGCGGCGCAACGGGGTCAACCGGGGATTGCTCAATGTGTGGCGGCGCCAGGCTCGGCGCGCCGCCGGCGAAGCCCCGCAGTTCGTCCAACTCCGGCTCGACGACGGAGTCGAGGCGCGGCCGGACGCGATCGACCAGCCCCGCGTCTTGGCGGGCCCGACCGAACGGTGACGATCGCGGGCGCGACGGTGCGCGTGCCCGTCGGCGTCGACGCCGCGACGCTGGAGCGCGTGCTGACGGCAGTGAGGTCGACGCGGTGATTTCGTTCGGCTCGGATGTCCGGGTGTTCGTTGCGACGCAGCCGATCGATTTTCGCAAAGGCGTACACGGCCTGGTCGCGCTGGTGGCGGAAGGGTTGGCCGGCAAGCCCTACAGCGGCGACGTTTTCGTGTTCCGCTCGAAGAGATCGGATTGCTTGAAGCTCCTGGTTTTTGACGGCTCGGGCCTTGTTCTGGCGACCAAGTGGCTTGAGGACGGCGACTTCGCCTGGCCTCCTGTTCGGGAGGGGACGATGCGCGTGACGGGGGCGCAACTGGCGATGCTGATCGAAGGCCTTTCGGAGTGGTCGCGGGTGGTCCCGAAGGTGACGAAGCGACCAACGAAAGTTGTCTGAGTCGCCTTGTTTTGCTGGCGATTCCGGGCGTTTTCGTGTAGCTTTTCGATATGGCGCTTCGCCCCGAAGATCTCCCCAAGGACCCCGCGGCTCTCGCCGAGATGGTGCTCGCTTTCGACGGCGAGAACGACGATCTGGTCCACAACCATTTCAACCAGGAGCGTCATCTCGTCGCCCGCGCAATCTACAAACAGAGACGCTCGGCCGCGCTGGCCGAATGGCACACAGTCATGGGCCGATCCTCACTTAGAATTCCGTCTTGCCGCGCCTAACGGATGCCGGGTGCAATCGGTCCCGATTTTGTCTGACAAGGCCCTCAGGCGGTCAGGCCTCATGCGCAAGCTCCCAGCGGGCCGGCGATCGCCACAGCCGCGACCGCAGCAGCTCGCGCTCGAAGATGAACTCCTTCGGCAACCGGTCGAAGAAACGGTCGAACATCTCCTCGTGGAGATGCGCCTCCTCGGTGCCGGCCTCCCGGCCGACCGCCATGAGGTCGTAGAACGTGTCGCGGTCGTATTCGAGGCCGCGCCAGTCGATGTCCTCGTACCGCGGCATCCAGCCGATCGGGCTTTCCACCGCGTAGCCCCGCCCGTGCACACGGTCGGCGATCCACTTCAGCACGCGCATGTTGTGGCCGAAGCCGGGCCAGAGGAAGTTGCCGTCGTCGTCGCGGCGGAACCAGTTGATACGGAAGATGCGCGGCGGGTTGGCGACCTGCCGTCCCACGTCCAGCCAGTGGGTGAAGTAGTCGGCCATGTTGTAGCCGCAGAACGGCAGCATCGCCATGGGGTCGCGCCGCGTCGCGGTCACGCCGATCGCCGCCGCAGTCGCCTCGGAACCCATCGTGGCCGCGAGATACACGCCGTGGCTCCAGTTGAACGCCTGGAACACGAGCGGCATGTTCTTGCGCATCCGGCCGCCGAACACGAAGCCGCTGATCGGCACGCCGGCCGGGTTCTCCCTGTCGGGATCGATCGACGGGCACTGCGAGGCGGGCGCGGTGAATCGCGAATTCGGATGCGCCGCGGGACGGCCGCACCCGGGCGTCCAGTCCGCGCCGGTCCAGTCGATCAGATGGGCGGGCGGCGTCTCCGTCATCCCCTCCCACCAAACGTCGCCGTCGTCGGTCAGCGCCACGTTGGTGAAGATCGAGTTCTTGGCGCAGCTCGCCATCGCATTCGGGTTGGACAGCTCGTTCGTCCCCGGCGCCACGCCGAAGAACCCGGCCTCGGGATTGATTGCGCGCAACCGCCCGTGCTCGTCCTTCTTGATCCACGCGATGTCGTCGCCGACCGTGGTCACCTTCCAGCCGTCCAGCTCTTTGGGCGGCGCCAGCATGGCGAGATTCGTCTTGCCGCAGGCGCTCGGGAACGCGGCGGCCAAATAGGTCTTCTCGCCTGTCGGCGAGTGGATGCCCATGATCAGCATATGCTCGGCAAGCCAGCCTTCGTGGCGGGCCATTACCGAGGCGATGCGCAGCGCGAGACACTTCTTGCCGAGCAGCGCGTTGCCGCCGTAGCCCGAACCGTACGACCAGATCTCGTAGGTCTCCGGGAAGTGCACGATATATTTGCGGCTGATGTCGACCTCGCACGGCCAGGGCGCGTCCGGGCTTTCGGGCAAATGTGACGCGCCGACCGAATGCATGCAGGGGATGAACGCGCCGTCGCCGAGCACGTCGAGCACGGCGCGCCCCATGCGGGTCATGATCCGGGTATTGACCACGACATAGGGACTGTCGGTGATCTGCACGCCGATCTTCGCGATCGAAGAGCCCAGCGGCCCCATGCTTAAAGGAATCACATACATGGTGCGGCCGCGCATCCAGCCGTCGAAAAGGGAAAGCAGCGTGGCGCGCATTTCCGCCGGCGGCGCCCAATTGTTGGTGGGGCCGGCGTCATCCTTGCTGAGCGAGCAGACGAAGGTTCGCTCCTCGACCCGCGCCACGTCGGAGGGGTGCGAGCGCGCCAGATAGGAGTTCGGGCGTTTCTCGGGATTGAGGCGGACGAACGTGCCGGACTCGACCATCTGCGCGCACAGCCGGTCGTATTCCTCGACCGAGCCGTCGACCCAGTGGACGCTGTTAGGCTTGCAGAGCTGCCGCATCTGGCCGACCCAGGCCAGCAGGCGCTCGTTGGTCACGCCGACCGGTACGGTCACATCCTGATCCAATGCCAATCTCCTCTCCGTATCTGCGCGCCGATCATCGTCGCCCAGTCGACCCGATCAAGGGCGGACGACGACCGCTCATGGTGATCGGCGTCGATGATCGGCCGACGAGCGTGCCGTGAGACGCCGGCCGTCGTTGCCGGCGACGTCGCTCCGAGGTTCCTCCCAAGTGAGCACCAAGCACCCACAATGGCACCCGAATGGCTACTCTGGTGCGTGCTTCTATCGCCGGACATCCCCGCGCGTCACACGCTGTCGCCATCGTGCACGCGGTCCCGATCGTGAGAAAGATGTACCGAGCGCGCGAAGGCCCGTTGATTATATAGGCTGTGGGCACGTGTTTTGAGCGCCGCAATGATGTCTGCGGTAGCGACTGGCAGCGCTCGATCCAGGATACCCTGAAGCACGAAAGAGCGTAGTTCGAACTCGGCAGTGAGACTTATACGGCAGCTCGCTCCGGCCAGTGCCGCGAAATTCCGTGAGAGCTTGAATTGCTGTACGCGGACTCATTGAGGGGGCGAAAAGGGGCTTGCGTCGGAAGGGTTTTCGGATTCGGCTGGAGGCATGATTCGCGGCGGGTTTCTTTCGCCTCGCCAGCGCGCTGAATTGCTGGCGCTG
>NZ_JBKQOT010000325.1:0-3969 GCF_052145395.1 Roseiarcus sp. | reverse complement strand
AGGCGAAAGAAACCCGCCGCGAATCATGCCTCCAGCCGAATCCGAAAACCCTTCCGACGCAAGCCCCTTTTCGCCCCCTCAATGAGTCCGGGTATAGTAGAGAACTTCCTGCGTGCGCTCGAGCGCGAAGGTCGGAACGACGACGTTGCCGCCCCGTCGGAAGCAGTCGTTCACCGCCTCGTCGAATTCCTCCACCGTCTGATCGAGCGGCCGGTGCATCCGGTCGCCGTAGGTCGTTTCCATCACCACAACGTCGGCGTTCGCTGGCGGATCGGCGTCCCGGAGCAGCGGGCGGCCCGTGGGGCCCAGATCGCCGGAGAAGATGACTCTCCGGCGCCGATCGCCCTCGACGAGGTCCAGAACGATGCTGGCCGAGCCGAGAATATGGCCGGCGTTGACGAATGCGACCCGGACGTCGGTCGCCACGTCGATCGGCTGGTCATAGGCGGCCGTCCGCCCGAAGCGATCGAAGGCGCTCAGCGCGTCGATGAGCCCGTAGACCGGCGCGAAGCCGGCATCGCTTTCGCCGCGCAGCTCGGCGCTGTGCTTGCGGCTCTTGGCCTCTTCGTCCTGCTGATGCGCCGCGTCGAGCAACACCAGCCGGGTCAGCTCGCGCGTCGCCGCTGTCGCGATGATCTCTCCCTTAAACCCGCGCTTGACCAAGAGCGGAATGCGACCGCAATGGTCGAGATGGGCGTGAGTGAGCAGCAGGACATCGACCCGGGCCGGGTCGAGGCCGAAGTCTCCGGCGTTCGCGGCGTCGGTCTGAGGGTCGCCCTGGAAGAGTCCGCAGTCGACGAGGAGGGTCTTGCCCCCGCATTCGATCGCGTGGCAGGAGCCCGTCACGCTCCGGTCGGCGCCGTGATCGGGCCCTCCCGCCGTGGTCTCTTCTGGCGCTTCAGCGTCCCGAGCCGAAGCGCTCCTCCTTCTCCTGCTCCCATTTCTCAATGCCGGCCCAGATTTCGTCGGCGGACTCGGCGAACCAGAACAGCTCCCGGTCCTCGGGATCGATCACGCCCTCATCGACCATGTAGTCGAAATTGATCACCTTCCGCCAGTGGCGCTCGCCCACGAGCACGATCGGCATCGGCCGGATCTTGCGCGTCTGGCTGAGCGTCAGGACCTCGAACAGTTCGTCCAGCGTGCCGTAGCCGCCGGGGAAGGCGACAAGCGCCATCGCGCGCTGCAAAAAGTGCAGCTTGCGCAGCGCAAAGTAATGGAAGTTGAAGCAGAGTTCGGGCGACACATAGGGGTTGGGAAACTGCTCGCGCGGTAGGCTGATGTTGAGGCCGATGGTCTTGGCGCCGGCGTCGAACGCGCCGCGATTGGCGGCTTCCATGATGCCCGGGCCGCCACCCGTTATGATGAGCGTCTGCCCGTCGCCCGTCCGGGCGTTGGCCTCGGCGACGAGGCGGCCGAAGGCGCGCGCGACGTCGTAGTAGCGGCTGTTGTCGAGAACCCGCTCGGCGATCGCCAGGCGCTTTGCGTATTCGCGTGCGCCGTCGCCCGACGGGCCAGCGGCGCGCAAGGCGTCGAGCCGGCGGCGCGCCTCCCGTGGCTCGCAGATGCGTGAACTGCCGAAGACGACGATGGTGTGCACGACATTGTTGGCGCGAAGCCCGAACTCAGGCTTGAGGTAGTCCATCTGCAGCCGCAAGCCGCGCACGGGATCGCTGGCGAGAAAGTCGAAATCCTCGCTGGCCACCCGGTAGGATGGGGAATCGAGTATCGCCCGGACCCGCGCCGCCGCCTCCGGGTCCTCGCTCGGGGGCTTGGGCAGCGGCGAGGGAAGAGGCTTGCGCCTGACGAACGGGTCCGCCGGATGCGGAACCGTCCTCCTTGGGCCGCTGGTCATGTCTCGACTTTCTTTTATGTTTCCGAGGCGGAACGCAAAGCTTGCGACCGCCGCGCGCCGCGTGTCAACGCGGCATAAGTTCACGCCGCTCGTTCAAGATTCGCCGCAGATACTGGCCGTACGCGCTCTTGCCGAACCGGTCGGCGAGCTCTTCGAGCTGAGCCGCGCCGATGAAGCCCTGGTCGAAGGCGATCTCCTCGGGGCAGCAGATCTTCACCCCCTGGCGCACTTCGAGGGTGCGCACGAAGGCCGCGGCGTCGACCAGCGAATCCGGCGTTCCCGTGTCGAGCCACGCGTAGCCGCGCCCCATGCGTTCGACATTGAGCGCGCCAGCCTCCAGGTAGATGCGGTTGACGTCGGTGATCTCGTATTCCCCGCGCGCGGAAGGCTTCAGCGCCTTGGCGATCTCGACAACCTTCGAATCGTAGAAGTAGAGGCCCGTCACCGCCCAGTGCGACTTTGGCTTCTCCGGCTTCTCCTCGATCGAGACGGCGCGCCCGGTGGAATCGAACGCCACCACGCCGTAGCGCTCCGGATCGGGCACGTGATAGGCGAACACCGAGGCGCCCTTGTCGCGCCTGGCGGCGCGGCGCAGCTGCTCTCCGAGACCGGCGCCGTAAAAGATGTTGTCGCCGAGGACGAGCATGGCCGGCTCGCCGGCGACGAAAGACTCGCCGATGACGAAAGCCTGCGCAAGGCCGTTGGGAGTCGGCTGCTCGGCGTATTCGAAGCGCATGCCCCATTGCGCGCCGTCGCCGAGCAGGCGGCGGAACATCGGCAGATCGTGCGGTGTCGAGATGATCAGGACTTCGCGAATGCCGGCCAGCATGACGACCGACAGCGGATAATAGATCATCGGCTTGTCGTAGACCGGCACGAGCTGCTTCGAGACGGCGAGCGTGATGGGATGCAGCCGGGTGCCCGCTCCGCCCGCCAGAATAATGCCCTTCACGCTCAGCCTCCCATCGTCGTCGACGCCGCGGCTTCAAGAAGCACTCCGAGGCGCTCGCCGGCGTAGACCTTGTCGCGTAGCGGACGCCACCACCATTCGTTGTCGAGATACCAGCGCACTGTCTTTTCGATGCCCGTGTCGAAATTCTCCTGCGCCCGCCAGCCGAGCTCCTGTTCGAGCTTCGTCGCGTCGATGGCGTAGCGGAGGTCGTGGCCCGGACGGTCGGTCACGAATGTGATCAGTTCGGCATAGGGCCGGCGGGCGGGCTTGAGCCGATCGAGGATGGCGCAGATCGTGCGCACGACGTCAATGTTGCGCCGCTCGTTGCGGCCGCCGACGTTGTATTTCTCGCCGATGCGGCCGCGGCTGACGATGATGTCGAGCGCCCGGGCGTGATCCTCGACATAGAGCCAGTCTCGCACGTTGGTCCCCGCCCCGTAGACCGGCAGCGGCTTGCCGTGAATGGCGTTGAGGATGACGAGCGGGATCAGTTTCTCCGGAAAATGATAGGGGCCGTAGTTGTTGGAGCAGTTCGAGATCACGGCCGGGAACTTGTAGGTGTGCGCCCAGGCCGAGACGAGATGGTCGGAGGCGGCCTTCGAGGCCGAATAGGGGGAGCTCGGATCGTAGGGCGTCGTCTCGACGAACAGCCCCTCGTCGCCGAGCGAGCCGTAGACCTCGTCGGTCGACACATGCAGGAGGCGGAACCCTTCGCGCTTCACCCCGGCGAGGCCGAGCCAGTAGGCCCGCGCCGCTTCCAGCATCGAGAACGTGCCCAAAATGTTGGTCTGGATGAAAGCGTCGCTGCCGGTGATCGAACGGTCGACGTGACTCTCGGCGGCCAGGTGGATGACGTGGTCCGGCTGGAACCCCGCCAGCGCGTCCGCAATCGCCGGCCGGTCGCAGATGTCGATTTTGGCGAAGCGGTAGTTCGGCGCGTTGCCGATGGTCGAGAGCGACGCCAGATTGCCTGCGTAGGTGAGGTTGTCGACGTTGAGCACGTTGACGCCGGCGCCGACCAGATGGCGGCAAACCGCGGAGCCGATGAATCCCGCCCCACCCGTCACCAGTACGTTCCGCATTCTTAAACCTCCGGATCAGGGGATGAGCCGCGCGCAACAGGCGGCGACCGAGGAGCGCCAGTCCGGCAGGGCGACGCCGT
>NZ_JBKQOT010000324.1:0-3929 GCF_052145395.1 Roseiarcus sp. | reverse complement strand
CATCGCCAGCGCCCATACCGCGCGCGCCAACATGATGGTCTGCTCGACCGCGCTGATCAATCTCGCCCGCAAGATGGAGGAGCGCTGGGACATCCCCTATTTCGAGGGCTCGTTCTACGGCGTCTCGGACACGTCGGACGCGTTGCGTCAGCTTGCAACGCTGCTCGTGCGCGAAGGCGCCGACCGTTCGCTGCTCGTGCGCGCGGAAATCCTGATCGCCGAAGAGGAGGCGCGCGTCTGGGCGCGGCTCGAGACTTACCGCGAACGTCTTTCGGGCAAGCGCGTGCTGCTCAACACCGGTGGCGTCAAGTCCTGGTCGGTCGTCGCGGCGCTGCAGGAGATCGGCATCGAGATCGTCGGCACCTCGACCAAGAAATCCACCGACGAGGACAAGGAGCGCATCAAGGCGCTGCTGAAGGACGAGAAGCACGCCTTCGACGCCATGGCGCCGCGCGACCTCTATGCGATGCTGGCCGCCGGCAAGGCCGACATCATGCTGTCAGGCGGGCGGACCCAGTTCATTGCGCTGAAAGCCAAGACGCCCTGGCTCGACATCAACCAGGAGCGCCATCACCCCTACGCCGGCTACGACGGCATGGTGGAGCTGGTGCGCCAGATCGACCTCGCCATCCACAATCCGATCTGGGCGGACGTGCGCGCCCCGGCGCCGTGGGATCTGCCGGCCGAAGCCAGGGTCGACGCCTTCGACGGCGACGCCGAGTTCGTGGCCGCGACCCGCAAGAAGTTCGCGGCGACCACCGCCGACGACATGGGCGAGTGCTAGGAGGCGCATGATGGCGAAGATTGTTCCCGTCTCAAAGGCCGCCAGCGTCAACCCGCTGAAATCCTCGCAGCCGCTCGGCGCGGCTTTCGCCTATCTCGGCGTCGACGGCGCCGTACCGCTGTTCCACGGCTCGCAAGGTTGCACGTCCTTCGCGCTGGTTCTATTCGTCCGCCACTTCAAGGAGACGATCCCGCTCCAGACGACCGCGATGGACGAGGTCGCGACCATTTTGGGCGGCGCCGACCATCTCGAGGAGGCGATCCTCAATCTGAAGTCCCGTGCCAAGCCGAAGCTGATCGGCGTCGCCACCACGGCGCTTGTCGAGACGCGCGGCGAGGACTTCGCCGGAGAGCTCGTCGCCATCAAGGCGCGCCGGGTCGCGGAGCTCGACGGGACGGAGGTCGCGCTCGCCCAGACCCCAGATTTCGACGGCGCGATCGAGGAGGGCTGGTCGAAGGCGGTCGTGGCGATGATCGATTCGATCGCCCAGCGGGAAGTTCGCGAGCGCCGCAACGCGCGACGCGTGAACATCCTGCCGGGCTCGCACTTGACCGTCGCCGACGTCGAGCACATCCGTTCGCTGGTCGAGGCTTTCGGCCTCGAGCCGGTCGTCTTCCCTGACATTTCCGGCGCGCTCGACGGGACGGTGCCCGCTTCGTGGATCCCGACGACTTACGGCGGAACGACGATCGACGACATCCGCTCGCTCGGCGACGCGGCTCTCAGCATTGCGATCGGCGAGCAGATGCGGCAGCCTGCTCAACGCATCGAGGAGCTGACCGGCGTCGAATACGCCCTCTTCCGCCAGCTCTACGGCATGAAGGCGGTGGACCGGTTTGTCGCCTTGCTGGCGGAGCTGTCGGGCCGCGCCGCGTCGGCTTGCCTTCGTCGCCGCCGCGCGCAATTGCAGGACGCTCTGCTCGACGGCCACTTCCACTACTCGGGCAAGAAGATCGCCATCGCCGCCGAGCCGGACCTTCTTTACGGGCTTGCGACCTTCTTCGTCGGCATGGGCGCCGAGATCCAGGCCGCGGTCACGACCACCGGCCACTCCAAGATTCTCGAGCATGTGCAGTGCGAGAGCGTGAAGATCGGCGACCTCGGCGACTTCGAGGCGATGGCGGAGGGCGCGGACCTTCTGGTCACGCACAGTCATGGGCGTCGGGCGTCCGAGCGGCTGGGCATTCCGCTGATGCGTGTCGGCTTTCCGATTTTCGATCGGCTCGGCAGCCAGCACAAGCTGCGGGTCGGCTATCAGGGCGCGCGCGACCTGATCTTCGAAGCGGCCAACATATTCGAGGGCGCGCGCCACGAGGCGACGCCCGAGTCCCTGAACCCATTCCTTAACCGGGAGACAACCCATGGCCGCCGTGCGGCGTCTGCAACTCGTCAACACTGAGGACGAAGCTCCGACCCGGAGGCCGCCGGCGCCGGGCGCCGTGCGCGTCGCCATCGCCACGCGCGACATGAGGGGCCTCAACGCGCATTTCGGCTCGGCGCCGAAGTTCGCCATCTACGACGTGACCCGGGAAGGTTGGGACTTCGTCGAGGCGGTCGCCTTCGGCGACACGTCCGACGAGACCGGCTCGCACAAGACCGACGGCGACGACCGCATCGGTCCGAAGGTCGAGGCGCTCGAAGGCTGTCACTTGCTGTTCTGCCTCGCGATCGGCGGCCCGGCTGCGGCCAAGGTCGTCTCGGCCCACATCCATCCAATCAAGACGCCTCAGGCCGCGCCGATCCCCGAGGTGCTGGAGCGCACCCGCGCCATGCTCTCGGGCTCGCCGCCGCCCTGGCTGCGCAAGGTGCTCATGAGCGCCGGCGTCGGCCCGATGAAGCCCGATTTCGAAGAGGATTGATACCGATGACAGATGCGATCGCCAAGCCGGCGGGCCTCGACTCGCCCTTTGTCAAAACCCTCCTCAGCGTGTGGCGAGCCGAGGACGCCTATGGCGTGTGGGAGAAGCTGCCCGACTCCAAGGTGATCGGCGAGTTCATCGTCACCAAGGAGCAGCGGCGCGAGATCCCGATCATCGGCGATCCGGATCCCGACGTGATGAACAGGGTCGAGAAATTCTATGTCGCGGTCGGGCTCGACATCGAGCGGGCGACCGGCCGCATGGCCTCGCCGATGATGAAAATGTCGCACGAGGGGTTCGGCCGCGTGATCCTGACCGTCGGTCGCCTTGTGGTCATCTCCAAGTCGCTGCGCGACGTGCACCGCTTCGGCTTTGAAAGCTTCGAAAAGCTCGCGGAGGCCGGCGAGAAGCTGGTCGAGGATGCGAAAAAGTGGATCGAGCTTTACCCGATGGTCGCGGACGTTTGACCGTTCATTCGACAAAGAGGAGATCACGCCCATGTCCGACCCTGACGCCCTGAAGGCCGAGATCAAAAAGCTGTCCGCCAGGGCGACAAACGCCAAAATGAATTTGCACGACCTCAGCGAGGAGCTGCCGGTCAACTGGACGTCCATTCCCGATGTCGCCAAGGCCGCGCACGACGCCTACGCGGCGCTGGAAGCGGCGCGGAAGAAGCTCGCGGACCTGGAGGCGGTCTGATGGCCTACAAGACTCGCGACGGATCCGACTGGACACCGGTCTTCCTCACCAAGATCAATGGCGACACGTGCATCGGCTGCGGCCGCTGCTACAAGGTGTGCTCGCGTGACGTCATGCACCTGCACGGCGTCGACGAGGATGGCGAAGTGCTCGGCAAGGTCACCGAGGACGACGACGACGATTTCGACGGCGAGCTCAACCGCAAGATCATGATCGTCGACAATTCCGGCGCCTGCATCGGCTGCGGCGCCTGCTCGCGCGTGTGCCCGAAGGACTGCCAGACCCATGTCGCGGCCGACCTGATCGACGCGTAGGGTTTGCGACAGGCGCCGATCTTGCGAGGGCAGTAGCCGCGATCGCTGATCGCGGCAGACGGGCGTCCTTTCGGACGCCCTGAGGACCGCGTCCGCAGAGCATGAGGGACGCGGAGCACGAAGCCATGTTCGACGAGCGCTATGCAGCCTTGCGCGCCGCGCAAATCCCGAAGACCGACGAGCACGCCGCCTTCGACGACCATCTGTTCGCCTGCTTCGTCGCAATCGGACTGACCGAGGAGGCGGCGGGGGTCGCGACCCTCACCGACGCGC
>NZ_JBKQOT010000323.1:0-5535 GCF_052145395.1 Roseiarcus sp. | reverse complement strand
CGTCGCGCAGCGCCGCCTCGTCCTCGCGCCGGTTCAGCAGGTTTCGGACCACCGCCGCGGCGCTTTTGAGCGCCAGGCGCCGGCGCCAGACCCCGGCCCACGGCGGGTCGGATTTTGCCACGGAATCGAGGCCGGACAGCGCCGCGCCGGCGAAATAGAGGGCGTCGGCCTCCGAATGGTCGCGAAACGACCCGCTGAGGCGCGCCCAGGCGGGGGCGCGAAGGGGTTCGGAGGGGGCGAGCTCGGCGCGAATCACGACGGGGATGCTAGCGCGCGGCGGCGCTTTTGACCACCGTCCGGAGGCGAAAGCGCCCCACCTGTCGGGCGCATTCGATGTCCGATAAGCTTGCCTTATCAGACGTTTATAAAATGAACGCGTGGAGCATGTAATGTTGAAGAGGCCGGCCTCTCGATATACCGGCGATACCAATTTTGGGTCCGAATCTGGCGTCAATTCCAAGGTCTCGCCCGGCTCGATGAGGAGCAGCCTCGCGGGCAATCCCCACACAGGCTGTTCACGTCGTCAACTGCGGCGTCGTCTATGTCCTCGTAGGCTACGGCTCTCAGGCGGTACTGAGAACGCGCCCGCGAGCCGATCGCGCCGTCAGCCGAGTGTCAGGCGGGGCCATGATTGTCATCCCCCTCGTCCTTCTTGCAGAGCGCTTCGTCGGATAAGTTGCATCCGACACCAGCCCACCCCACCGAGATCCTGCGGCGCTCGCGGGCGCCAGGATCGAACTCCAAATCCAACCACTGCCGCCGCACCTCCCGTTCACGTCGCGACAGTGTTGGAGGCCTGAACTCGATGCCGACCAGAGCGAGGGCGATCGAGACGATTGTGATTGCGATCGGACTACAGATTCTCCGGCGTGTAGATCTCGAACGGCAGCAATCGTGCAATGGGCTCGTTATGTGTCTCGCCGGAAGTCACGCTGGCGAGCAGGTCGACTGTCGTCTCGGCGAGCAGTTTGATCGGGTGCGAAAGGATGACGTCGACGACGCCGTCGAGGAGTCCTGACCGCGCCTCGGGCGTCAAGTCGAGACCGACCACGTTCAGGGACTTGGCCAATCCGCTCGCGTCCTCGCGCAGGCCGCTCAACACCCCGGATTTTCCGCCCCCGGCGATAAACACACCGACAAGATCGGGCGTGCGGTGCAGGAGGTCGAGCGTACTTTGATACGCGTATTTGCTGTCCTCGAACGTCGTGATCGCGTCGAGCACCTGGAATTCAGGGGCGCGCTCGCGAAAATAGGAGCGGAAGCGGATCTCGCACATGTCCTGGCACAGGTAGCGATGGTTGCCGACGAAGACGGCGATCTTGCCGGGCCTCTTGCAGAGCGTCGCCATCGCCCAACCGGCGGTCGCCCCGACCTTCCAGTTGTCCAGGCCGATATAGCCCGCTCGCGCCGGCGCCGTCAGGTCGGAGATCACGGCGACGACGGGAACGCCATTGGCTCTCAGACGCTCGATCGCCTGGGTTATCCGCGGATGATCGACGCTGACGACGGCGATCGCGTCGACGTCGCGGCCGAGTTTGAGCAGGCGCTCGGCAGTGGCCTCGGGCGACAGATCGTCCCGATGCTCGACTACAGCTTCGCCCCGGACCGCTGACGACGCCAGCGTCGCCGCCTTCAGGTCGTCGCCGAGCATCCGGTACAGCGAGCGACCCCGCTGCTGCATCAGGAAGCCGAAGGTTCGTCTCGGCGGTTCGGCCTGGGCGCGAACCCGGATAGCCCTCGCGGCATAGAACCCGAGGGTCTCCGCAGCCTCCACCACCTGTTGAGCCGTCGCCTTACGGACCGCCTGCTTTCCGCTCAGCACCCGGTTGACCGTGGCGATGCTGACCTGCGCGGCGGCGGCGACGTCAGCGATGGTCGGACGGCGGTTGGCGGAGACGTCTGCTGACACAGCGTATCATTCCCTGTCGTTGCAAATTGATACGATGATGCGAAATGAGCGGCATGGATTGATATGAATATGTCACGCTGATACAGAGGATGCAACAAGAACGCGGCAATGTCCGCGACAGTCCGACGCAAGCCAAACGAGAGCGCCACAAACGGGAGGAACAGGAATGACACCAATCAAGCAACTCATGAGCGTATTGATCGCCACGACCGCGCTGGCGGTTGGCGCGAGCGCCGCCATGGCGGAATCGCATGGGGCCAAGATCATCGTGATCGGCGGCAAGGCGGACGATCCGTTCTGGTCCAAGGTCAAGAAGGGCGCCGAGGATGCCGGCCTGATCGCCAAGGCGACAGGCGGCTCGGTGACCTGGCTCGGCCCGCAGACTTACGACAACTTAGGCCCGGACGCGGCCAAGCTCATCCGGACCGCGCTGAGCCAGCACCCCGACGCGATCGTGGGGCCCGACTGGGTTGCTGAGGCCGAGGACGCCGCCTTCAAGGAGGTGGCCGCTGCGCACATTCCCCTGATCATCTACAACTCCGGAGGCATCGACGCCGCGAAGCGCCTCGGCGCGTTGAATTACGTCGGCAGCGACGAGTACGTGGCGGGTGTCGGAGGCGGCGACTATTTCGGCAGCCACGGCGTCAAGAATGTCCTCTGCGTCAACACGCTGCCCGGCGCCACCAACACCGAGAACCGTTGCAAGGGCGTCGCCGACGGAGTCGCGAAGCAAGGCGGCAAGTCGACCGAACTGCCGCTGCCGTCTTCGAGCTTCGGCAACCCGACCGCCGTGGCTCAGGCGATCAAGGCCAACCTCCTGAAGAATGCCGACGTCGACGGCCTCATCACCATCAGCGCTCCGGACGCCAATAGCGCCGCCAACGCCATCAGCCAGGCCGGCGTCGGCGACAAGGTCAAGCTCGCCACGTTCGACATGGACGAGCAAGGCCTTCAGCGCATCAAGGACGGCAAGCAGATGTTCTCGATCGATCAGCAGCCCTACCTGCAAGGCTTCCTCGCGGTCTCGCTGCTGAACGGCTTCGTCAACTACGGCCTCGACCTCCCGACCAAGCCGGTCCTGACCGGCCCGGGCATCGTGAGCAAGGACAACGTGGACGCGACGATGGCCGGCGCAAAGGCTGGCGCGCGCTGAGATCCAATTGATGACGTCCGGCCCCGGACACGTCCGAGGGCCGGCCTTCTCCTCCCCGTGGGTCGCCACGCGGAGCCCCGGGGGGCGTTCTGATCGCGAGGGTCCTATGATCTCCAGTCCATCGCACGCATCATCGAACTTAGCGGCTCCGCCGCCTGCTGTGCCCGCCTCGACGTTCTCGTTCGGCGCGCTCGCCCGGCGGCCCGAGACCGGATCTTTCATCGGTATGGTCGCCGTCTTCGTCTTCTTTTCCGTCTTCGGCGGCGCAAACTTTCTCTCCGCCGGCGGGGCCGCGAGCTGGCTCAACGTCGCCTCCGAGCTCGGCATCATCGCACTTCCCATCGGGTTGCTGATGATTGCGGGACAACTCGACCTCTCCGTGGGCTCGGTGCTCCCCGCAGCCTCCATGACAATCGCGATCGTGTCGGGTTACTATGGCTTGCCGATCGTCGTCGGCATCGTGGCGGCGCTCGCGCTCGGGCTCATCATCGGGTTCATCAACGGGCTTCTCGTCGTCCGGACGAAGCTGCCGTCCTTTGTCGTCACCCTCGCGACGCTCTTCGCGGTCGCAGGCCTGACCCTCGGTCTCTCGGTCATTCTGACGGGGAGCACGAGCGTCGCCCTGAACAGCCCGCCGATCGCGAAGGCCCTGCTCGGCGATTTCATCAGCGATAAGTTCCAGGTGTCGCTTTTCTGGTGGATTGCCGTCGTCCTGATCGTTGGGTTCATTTTGAACTTCTCGGTCTATGGCAACTGGATCCTCGCTGTCGGCGGAGATGCGGTCAGCGCCCGCAACGCCGGCATCCCGACGGACCGGCTGACAATCGCGCTGTTCATGGGCAGCGGGCTCTGCGCCGCTTTCGTCGGCATGTCGCAGGCCATTCTCTACAACAGCGCCCAGGTGGCGGCCGGGCAGTCGTTCATCTTCAATTCGATCATCGCGGTGGTGATTGGCGGCGTGCTGCTCACCGGCGGATACGGCTCGGTTGTCGGCATCGTGCTCGGCACGCTGACCTTCTCGATCGTCAACCAGGGCATCTTCTACACCGGCTTCGACGCCAACTGGGCGAGCCTGATCATCGGCGTCTTGCTTCTTCTCGCCGTGCTGATGAACAACACGTTCCGCAACATGGCTTTGACTTACGCCCCCCGCGCGAAAGGGAGGGCCCGCTGATGACCACGCCCCTGCTCCAGCTAACTGGCATCAACAAGTCGTTCGGCCCAATCGACGTCCTTCACGACATCTCTCTCGAAGTCTATCGCGGCGAGGTTCTTTGCCTCCTCGGCGACAACGGCGCGGGAAAGTCGACGCTCATCAAGATCCTTTCCGGGGTCCACAAGCCGACGTCCGGTTCGCTCGAGATGAACGGCAAGCCGGTCGCCTTCGACAGCCCGCGCGACGCCAGCACGGCGGGCATTGCGACGGTCCATCAGTTCGGGGGCACCTTTCCGCTGATGAGCATCGGCCGGTCGTTCTTCGTCGGCGCCGAGCCGACCAGGCGCTGGGGACCGTTCGCGGTTTTCGATCGGAAGAAGGCCAACGAGATCGCGGTCCGGGAAACGCGTCAGCTCGGCATCACGCGCATCGACGACGGCAACCGGCTGGTCGGCGGCCTGTCCGGCGGCGAGCGCCAGGCGCTGGCGATTGCCCGCGCCGTGCACTTCGGCGCGAGCGTCCTGATCCTCGACGAGCCGACCGCCGCACTCGGCGTCAAGGAGGCGGCGCACGTCCTGCGCATCGTCCTTCAGGCGCGCCAGAAGGGCATCGCGGTCATCTTCATCACCCACCAGGTCGTTCACGCCCTGACTGTCGGGGACCACTTTGCGGTTTTGATTCGGGGCGCCAAGGCCGCCGACTTCCGCAAGGGCGAAAAGACCCGTGAGGAGATCACGGATCTCATGGCCGGCGGCGAGCAGATGGCCGAACTCGAAGCCGAGATTGAAGGCTACATGGCGACCCACGACGGCCACCCGCCGCCACTCGCCGAGTGAACCCGGCTCGAAGCCGGAGCGGGCAAAAAACACGCGCTGCGCCCGCCCCGGTAGCCTCCCACCCGGGGCCGGCGTTTCCTCCAGCAAGGCTTCGCGCGGGCGCGCGCGGAGATCCAACGTCTCGTTGAAGGAGTCGTTCAGTGAAAATCGCCCTCGATCCTTACATGCATCGTCACCTGTCGTTGGAGGAACTGCCGGGAAAGGTCGCCGAACTCGGCTACGAGTGGATCGAGCTCTCGCCGCGCGACGATTTCCTCGCCTGGTGGGTCCATCCGCGCGCCTATCCCGAGCGCATCGCGAGCTTCAAGAAATCCCTGAAAGACCACGGTGTGAAGATCGCCTCGCTGCTGCCGATGTACCGCTGGGCGAGCCCGCACGAGGACGAGCGACAAGCCGCTGTCGGATATTGGAAGAAGGCCATTCAGGCGGCCGTCGACATGGGCGTCGATACGATGAATTCGGAGTTCGGTCGCGGCCCGTC
>NZ_JBKQOT010000322.1:0-4459 GCF_052145395.1 Roseiarcus sp. | reverse complement strand
GTTGTTAAAGTAACGCCGATATGTCGAGGCGTTGCGCGATATGCCTACGCGCAATCGACGATCTACCCCGCAAGGGCGCGCCATTCCGCCAATGCGGCCGTGCGTCTCTGCTTGTAGACCTGCCGGGTGACGAGATGCCGCTCCTGATTGAAATAGTTGTGGACCTGGGCGTGAACTGAGCTGAACTTCTGCAGCGTCTTCATACGTCGAAACCGCTGCATAGCCCGCTCTCGTCGTCGAAACGGCCGATGAGAATTCTCCGCCCGATTGTTGAGGCGGCCACCGACCTCGTGCCGATCTGCGGCGCCGATCTCTTTCATCGCCGCGGAATAGGCCCGAAGCCCGTCGGTGACGATCTTCCGCGGCTGGCCGTACCTCTTCATGATCCGCTTGAGAAGCGTCAGCGCCGCAGCCTTGTCCCGTCCTGCCGTGACCACAGCCTCCGGGATCTCGCCTTCATGGTCGACGGCGCGCCAGAGATAGCAGAGCTTGCCGTTGACCTTCACAAAAACCTCATCCAAATGCCAGCGCCACTGAGGATAGCCGCGCACATGCGCGACGCGTCTCTTGCGGATCTCGGCGGCGAACATCGGGCCGAACCGCAGGGAGAGCGGGTATCTCACCTACATCATCACGACGAGACGGATGACCTCCGGCGAACTGTTGAAATATCGGAACGGGTTGCTCATGGCACTAACCTACCACGACCCCGGCATCCGCGCGCATTTGGTCTGACACTGCCGAGCGCCGTGTTGCCGGCGACGATGCCGGAAAGCGACACGGATTTCTTCGGCGCGGACTTCTGCACGACGGTGATCTTCTGGTCCTCATTCATCTTTTTGTCCTCCCTAACCGGAAACGATGGAAAGCGAGGGGGCGACGGCGGCGGGGGCGCGCCAATCGAATAGGCCCGTTTGCGCAGGGGCGCCGAGCGATGCGGGATCGATTGAGAAGGTGAGTCCGAGGAGATCGTCGGCCTTCAACGTCGTCAGCCTGTCGACGGCGCCGAGGAAGCGGTCCTGCTCGGAAGACGCGATCACGCCTTCGGCGAGGGAACCGAACTTGGAGACGTATTCCTTGCGGCCGAAGGGGCGGGCGCCGAGCGGATGGGCGTCGGCCACCGCGAGTTCGTCCTCGATGACGCGGCCGTCAGCGAGCGTGACGACGACGCGGCCGCCGAACGCTTTCTCCTTCGGATCGCGGCTGTGATAGCGGCGCGTCCATTCGGGATCTTCGACGGTCGAGATCTTGCGCCACAACGCCACCGTGTCCGGACGCGCTGCGCGCTCAGGCGCATAGGAGCGCGCGTGATGCCAGCCGCCGTCCTCCAGCGCCACGGCGAAGATGTACATGATGGAATGATCGAGCGTCTCGCGGCTCGCCTTGGGGTCCATCTTCTGCGGATCGTTCGCGCCCGTGCCGATCACGTAGTGGGTATGATGGCTGGTGTGGATGACGATGCTCTTCACCTTGGAGAGATTGCCGATCTTCGGGCCGAGACGGCGGGCAAGGTCGATCAGCGCCTGGCTCTGGTATTCGGCGGAATGCTCTTTGGTGTAGGTGTCGAGGATGGCGCGCTTGGGCTCGCCCTTTTCCGGCAAAGGCACGGAATATTCCGCCTTCGGGCCGCCGAGCAGCCAGGCGATGAAGCCATCCTCGCCTTCCCAGGCCGGCGAGGGCGCGCCTTCGCCGCGCATCGCTCGATCCACCGCCTCGACCGCCATCTTGCCGGCGAAGGCCGGCGCGTAGGCCTTCCAGCTCGAAATCTCGCCCTTGCGTGACTGACGTGTGGTGGTCGTCACATGCAGGGCCTGCTGCACGGCCTGATAGATCGTCTCGGTCGGCAACCCGAGGGCCGCGCCAATTCCGGCGGTGGCCGAAGGACCGAGATGGGCGATATGGTCGATCTTGTGTTCGTGCAGGCAGATTCCCTTCACCAGATCGACCTGGATTTCATAGGCCGCCGCGACGCCGCGCACGACTGCCGCACCATCGAGCCGGCAATGCTGGGCTACGGCCAGCACGGGCGGGATATTGTCGCCGGGATGGGAATATTCGGCAGCGAGGAAAGTGTCGTGGAAATCGAGTTCGCGAACCGCGACGCCGTTGGCCCAGGCCGCCCATTCGGGCGAGACACGGCGGTCGCGTAGCAGGCCGAACACGGTCGCCCCCGGCTGGCACAGATGCGCCACGGCTTGCGCGCGCGCGCTCGCCACCGGACGGCCGGCGATAGAGGCCGCGGCGACTGCCGCATTGTCGATGATGCGATTGCCGATCATTTCGACGACCGCCGGCTCGACCGCGACCGGATCGGTCGCGACTTCCGCGATCTTCCAGGCGAGTTGGTCGGCGCGCGGGAGATGACCGGCGGATTTGTGCGTGCGGACGGGATGCTGCTTCACGATTGGATGTCCTTTTGAAATTCGGAAGTTGAAGGTTTGACGATGGCGACGGGCCCGATGTTCGCTGCCGAGATCCGCAAGAGACGCGTCACTCCAGACGAATTTGAAATCCGGCGTCCGCATCGTAACCGAGCAGAGAAACCCGCGGCTGGCGTCGTATCTCTTCGATTTTCGCCGAACGGAGATCGGTGAAGAGCGAGACGGCGCCCCGTTCGGCGTCGGCGCTCCGAAGGATGACGCTGCGAACCTTCGGCGCGCCGTCGGGGCGCGAGGTGGCGAGTTGAAGAACGGTGAACGGCGTGCGACCGGGCCGCGCGCCGGTCGTGAGGGCTGCCCAGCGATCACAACTTGATACTTGAAACTTCGGCTGTCCGGTTAAGGCGCGGCGAGTCTGCGGGGCTCGGCGCCGACGCGGGCGATCACCGTCACCGAACACTGGAATGCGGAACGGTCGCGGTCAAGTCACCGCACGTTCCACCGTCGGTTTGCCGCGCTCGATGCGGGTTCCAAAGGACGCCGTGACCGGCGGGCTCTATCTCCGACCGTCGCCAAATTTGGGACGCATCGCTTCGACGTTCGAAGCAGGAGGCAGCGTTTACCAGCCCCCATCACTCTGTGCGGGCGACGGACGCGGCGAGACGACAAACTGGTCTCCGCTTTAATTGTCTCGTATTACTGTGCCGCGCTCTGGCTCGCAAATTTCTCAGGCGATACCGCGCGCCCCCGTCATCAACTGTATCGAGGACCTCATTGAGACGCGTCATTCCTTCATTCACGGTCGAAGTCCGGCGTCGGCCAAGATTGGCAACCAACTCAAGCCAAGACGTGCAGTCGTTGGAGACCAGGACCCGACCTACAGCATTTGAACGAGAGCCTCATCGTCTAGCCGCGGCGACATTCGAGGCCAAGACGTCAAATCAGCCCTCCGGTGATGGCGCTGCATCGTATCCAAAGCGTCGAATCCTTGAGAGCCTTGTCCCGGGAAAGCCGCCGCCCGTTGGTCGGCTCGAAGACGAGTTATTGTCCGCTGCAACTTCGAATCCAAAATCGCGCGCGCGGAAGCCGCGGAAGCCGCCATCGGTGCGCGCGCGAAAGGGCAAGGATCAAACATCACAGTTGCCGCGGAATTTAGAATCCTCGTCTGATCTGACGGCGCGGTTGGCGGAAAGACCTTCGGTTGCGTCCGTTCAAACGACTGGCATGTCGCCGAGTGACGCGACAGCCATTTCGTCAGGCACACCGACGGCGACGGCGAATCGAATCGTCAGAAACTCCGGCGGTTCGGCGCCGCGCTCAAAGGCAAAACGGAGAGTCCAGATCCCGCTCGCTCTCGATGACATCCTAGCCACTGTTTCCGCCAAAGACCAGCGATCCACCTCGCGAACGGACTCCTTGAAAGCACTCCCGACGGGCGTCGACGACGTTTCGCGTCCGAATCGAAAGCGAAGGCGAACCATCATGGGTCGCTATGTCTTCGGCGATGAACTCAAGCCTGGCGAACGCTGGAAGCGGCGATTGTCCAAGGGGGCGATGAGGCGCGCCAAAATAATAGACGGCGGCAACGGGCTCGGTTTTGCCGTATGGCGATCATAGGGAACTGCAGGACTCGATCGTGAATTGGCCATTCTGCGAGGTCCTTGGGTTCTCGCCGGATCCCTTCCAAGCGACAGTTGCGCCGGAGAATCTTGTGGCCAGTTGTAGTATGTTATAATGGATTTGACATATGTACGCCGGCAAAAAGGATTGACGGCCACCCCGAACGGCCGGGCTCCATCGTTATCTCCCGACGAGCGGAGTTCGCAGTCAGGCCCGGAGCACGTAGCCGCGGCGCCTCTTGCGGCTGAGCCACTTCTCCAGTTCGACTTGGGCGACTGGCGGAGACGGGTGCAAGTCGATCCGCGCCCGCCCTGCGGCGCCGATGCGCCCCCAACGGCGTACGAGGGCGAAATCCTCGAAGAGGGTCGGCTCGATCGACAGAACGTAATAGCGCGCCATGTTTCGGGCGCGGTCGACCCGCTCGAGAACAAGAACTTGGAGGAGCGCCGGGTTATCCGCTT
>NZ_JBKQOT010000321.1:0-6361 GCF_052145395.1 Roseiarcus sp. | reverse complement strand
AAGAACGGCAAGCTCATCGAACGGCCGGACGGATCAGAGGGTGGCGATCAGCAAGTCGCGTGACACGCCGATCCACAGGTCTTGACTATTCCTCTGAAATCGACGATCCGCCGGTCAGCCCGGCCTTGCGCTTGCGGACACGTCTTGGCAAAGTTCGCCCCCCTTGCCGCGTGTCGCGCGTGGGGAGGAAAGTAGCGGAAGTCCTGCGATGAAAGTCACCATCGAGCGTTCGGTCCTGCTCAAGGCCCTGGGGCACGTTCATCGCATTGTCGAGAAGCGCAACACGATTCCGATCCTCGCCAATGTGCTGATCGAGGCGGCCGACGGAAAGGTGGCGCTGAAGAGCACCGACCTCGACCTCGAGGCGACCGAGCAGGCGCCGGCGGACGTCGTGCAGGCGGGCGCGACCACCGTGCCGGCGCACGTCATCTACGACATCGTGCGCAAGCTGCCCGAGGGCGCGCAGGCGAGCCTCGAGATGGCCGGCGACACCGGCCAGCTTCTTTTGCGCTCCGGCCGCTCGCGCTTCTTTCTCCAGGCGCTGCCGGCGTCCGATTTTCCCGACCTCACATCCGGAGAATTCTCGCACCGCTTCACCCTGCCGGCGGTCGAGCTCAAGCGCCTGATCGAGAACACCCAGTTCGCCATCTCGACCGAGGAGACGCGCTACTATCTCAACGGCATCTTTTTGCACACCGTCGACGTCGACGGGAAGCCGATGCTGCGGGCGGTCGCGACCGACGGCCACCGCCTCGCCCGCGTCGAGACGCCGGCGCCGCAGGGGTCGGACGGCATGCCCGGGGTGATCGCGCCGCGCAAGGCGGTGAGCGAAGTGCTGAAGCTCCTCGAGGACCCGACCCAGGACGTGCAGATCGAGATCTCCACCGCCAAGGCGCGCTTCCAGTTCGGCGACGTCGTGCTGACCACCAAGCTGATCGACGGCACCTTCCCCGACTACCAGCGGGTCATTCCGGCCGGCAACGACAAGCGGCTCGTGGTCGACAAGGAGCCCTTCCAGAATGCGGTCGACCGCGTCTCGACCCTGTCGTCCGAGCGCGGGCGGGCGATCAAGCTCTCGATCGGCGATAACAAGATGACGCTGTCGGTCAACAACCCGGACTCGGGCTCGGCGAGCGAGGAGATCGAGGTCGACTACGATTCCGCGCCGATCGACATCGGCTTCAACGCCCGGTATCTGCTGGACATCGTCGGCCAGCTCGCCGGCGACACGGCCCTCATCAAGATGGCCGACCCCGGCTCCCCGACCCTGATCCAGGACCGCGACGGCGGGAACGCGCTCTACGTGCTGATGCCGCTGAGAGTGTAAAGACTCTCTCAGGGGGAGAGGGGTCGGGGGTGAGGGGTTCAGCGGTTTGCCGTTACGCGGCGCGGACCCCTATCCGGCCCCAATTTGACGTTCTGATCGAAATGAGAGCCGGAGGCGCCGATGCCGTCCCTCGTCCATCTCATCGCCTTCGCCCTGGTCGCGCTCGGCCTGGTCCTGACGCCCGGGCCGAACATGATCTATTTGATTTCGCGATCTATCGTCCAGGGACGCGCCGCCGGCTTGATCTCGCTCGGCGGCGTGGCGCTGGGATTTGTCTTCTACATGCTTTGCGCGGCGCTCGGAATCACGACGCTCGTCTTCGCCGTGCCCTGCGCGTACGACGCGTTGCGCTTGACGGGAGCAGCCTATCTCGCTTGGCTCGCCTGGCAGGCGCTGCGCCCGGGCGGCCAGTCGCCGTTCGAGGTCAGACGATTGCCGATCGACAGCCCGCTGAGGTTGTTCGGGATGGGCCTCGTCACAAACCTCTTGAACCCGAAGATTGCGATGCTCTACCTGTCGCTGCTGCCGCAGTTCATCGACCCGAACGCCGGGAGCGTCCTGTCGCAGTCCTTGATCCTGGGCTGGACGCAAATCGTGATCAGCGTCACGGTCAACGCCGTCATCGCGATCATGGCCGGGTCGATCGCCGGGTTCTTGAAGGCGCGGCCTTCGTGGGCGCTTCTGCAACGCTGGCTCATGGGCACGGTGCTCGCCGGTCTCGCCGTTCGCATGGCCTGGGAAGGCCGCCGCTGACGCTGCCTTGGTTCTTCAAAGCCGGGTCGCCGGCGGGCAAGATGTGACGCCTGCGCCTTGAGTCGCACACCAGCGCCACCGCTCGGTACGGTGTCTCGCGCTTCTAATCGCGGACGCATGCGTATCTTTCGCCGCGCCGTCACGCTCCTGTTGCTGTCGAAGCTTACCGTAAGGTGGGGACTAGCGAAGGCGCTAGCTCGGGTCTTGCCCGGGAATCTCACCTGCCGAAGTTGCGACCAGGATGGGGCCCCACAAACGGTCAAGGAGCGACGTCATGGCGAAGGACAAGCATCCGGCAAGCGAGCATCATCATCAAGCGGCCGCTCATCATTCCGCTGCTGCCCACCATCATCTTCAGGCGGCCCACCTCCACAATATCGGCGAGCACGAAGACGCGCAGGAGCACGCAGACGCCGCTCACGAGCATAGCGAGGAAGGCCACAAGCACTCGAAGACGGCCAAGGAACATTCCGACAAAGCTGAGGATTGACGGGTTGGAGGGGACGGCGAAGCCGCCGTCCCCTCCGGAATTCTCGACCCGAAGGGGGCGAGGCCGATCGTCGCCCCGCGCGCCGACGGGAAACTCATCCGCACCTCAGCGGAAGTCCGCTCCCGTCGCCGCCGGCGCGGTGTAGCGGCGCTCGATCGACTCGCGCATGGCTCTGCGCGATTGCGCCGGATCTGCGACAGCGTCCTCGATCCCTTGCGCCTCGTCCGCAAGGTCCTCGTCCTTGATCGCCTCGCGTATCCACCTCGAGACGTCGTGGCGCTTCAGGTGATGGCGCCAGGTTCGGTCATCCACGCCGTCGGCCATCTGGAGGAAGATTCTCAGGTTTTGCGCGCGCAGATTGAGGGCCTTTTCGGGACCGCGGAAGTAAAAGCTCTTGTCCTCGCCGAGTTCGCCTTCGGTGTATTTGCGCGTGTGGCGCTCCATCTTGGAAGCCGGCGCGCGCAGTTCGACGAATTCCGGCGCCTTGCCGGAACGCCTCCGCCAGTGCAGCGCCCGGCCATGTTCCGCCGGCGACCCCGGGAGCGCGGGAGGGTCGATCGACAGCGCCCGGCAGAAGGCGCGGATCGTCTCGGCCGGCTTGTCGCCCACGGCGAAGACGTCGTCGACGGCCTCGAGGGCGCGGGGCGCGACCGTTTCGGGATCGACGGTGAGGAGGATCGCCGGAAGGTCTGGAGGCGCGGCGGCGTTGGCGTCCCGCTCGGCGGGAAACACGTGATGGGCTTCATCCACAAGAATCCAGTGCGGACGGCCAGTCCGCCCGCGCATCTCGACGAGGGCGCCGACAAAGCCCGCAAAAGCCGCGGGCCGGTCCTCGACGCTGACGGCGAGCATGTTGACGACGAGGCTGTCCTCCGGACGTTCGAGCGCCTTGAGCATTTCGGCAAGGCGCGGCGGCGACTTGGCGTCGCCGAGCGCCACGGCCGAGCGAAAACTGGAATAGTCGCCCTCCGGATCGAACACGCCGACCTGGAAGCCGCCGGCGGTCATGCCCTCGACGAGCGCCGTCGCCAGCGTGGACTTGCCGCCGCCGGACAGTCCGGCGATCAGCGCGCCTCCCC
Organism: Roseiarcus sp.; assembly: GCF_052145395.1. Taxonomy (NCBI): domain Bacteria; kingdom Pseudomonadati; phylum Pseudomonadota; class Alphaproteobacteria; order Hyphomicrobiales; family Roseiarcaceae; genus Roseiarcus; species Roseiarcus sp. The sequence goes on along the minus strand of NZ_JBKQOT010000321.1, from coordinate 2,712 downwards.
CGTGCGGGCGGAGGAAGACGGGCTGGCCGTCGGGCCGGACAGCCGCCTGAACGAGGCCGTGCTCCTTGTAGGGTGCGAAGGCGTCGACGTCTTCATCGAGCACGCGCCCGATCAGCTCGGCGACGCCCGCTCCGCGCGCGCCCTTGGTGACGAGGTCGGCCTCCTCCTTGATCGTCGGCAGCGCGTTGGCGACGGCGACGGCGAAGCCTGAGGCCCGCATGAAGGCATGGTCGTTCTCCGCGTCGCCGACCGCGACGACGTTGTGCGCGGAGAGGCCGAGGTCGTCGAGCGCGGCCTTGAGCCCGCTCGCCTTGTTGACCCCGGCCGGCAGAACCATCACCGCGCCCTTGTTGAAGGTGATCTGAAGCTCGAGCCCCAGATCGCGAATGGCCTCGAGCACCGCGGCTTCGTGAGGCTCCCAAGTGGCGACGATCGCCCGTCCGACCGACAGCGGCGCGACGCCCTTCTCCCGAAGCAAGGCGACGAATTCCGGCGAAGGCTCGGGCGCAAGCGGCTGCTCCTGCTTGGCGGCCGGATTAACCAGGAGTGCGCCGTTTTCGGCAACCACGCGATCGAACACATCGAGCCGCGGAAACACCTCGACAAGGTCGGGAAGCTCTCGGCCGGTGACGAGAACCAGCCTGCGGCCGGATCGCTTGAGGCGGACGAGCGCGTCGAAGGTGGCCGAATCGACGACGCCGTCGTGCGCCAGCGTGCCGCCGTAGTCGGTCGCAAGACAGATGATGTACATGAGTGAACCCCTATCCGTATGCCGAACGCGGCGCGAGGCGTCCGGGTTCCGCTCGGAGGGGCTCGCGATGCGCTCGTCGGGCCGCGTCCTTCCGTCCCAATGTCTTTTCCCGCCGAACGCCGCTAAAGGGACTCCCCTCACGCGGCCATCCGGGCCGCGGCTTTTGAGCGACCGCCGCGAGCGCGTGCCTTGATTCGACGTTTCCTTGTCCCTGCGGTTCTCATTGCGCTGGTCGCGGGCGCGGCGTGGGTTCTGTTCCGCCCGAAGCCGCCTCAGCCGGTCGCGTGGCAGGGCTACGCCGAGGCCGACTTCGTCAAGATCGGACCGACCCAGCCGGGGCTGCTCACCGCGGTCCGGGTCGCGCGCGGCGATCGTGTCGCCAAGGGCCAGCCGCTGTTCGAGCAGGACGACACCGACGACCGCGCCGCGGTCGATCAGGCGCAGCGTCTCTTGCAGCAGGCGCGGGGTCAGCTCCAGAACCTGCTGTCGCCGGCGAAGTCGAGCGAGATCGACCAGGCTCAAGCGAATCTGCGCGACGCCGAGGCCGCCCGCGACCGGGCGCAGGAGGATTTGCGGCGCAGCGCGCAGCTCCTCAAGTCCGGATCGGCGACGCAGCAGATCGTCGATCAGGAGGACGCCGCGCTCCGCTCGGCCGAGGCGAAGGTCGCCGCGGCGACGGCGGCGCTGACCACGGCCCAGGCGCCGATGGGCCGGCCGGCGGAGGTCGAGGCGCAGCGATCCATGGTCGATTCGCTCGAGGCGGCGCTGAAGCAGGCTCAGTGGCGGCTCGACCAGCGCTCAGTCACGGCGCCCGAGGCAGGCGTCATCGCCGACGTCATCGCTTTTCCCGGCGAGACGCTCGCCGCCGGCGCGCCGGTCGTCTCCCTGCTGCCGCCGGGAAACATTTTCGTCCGTTTCTTCATCCCCGAGCCCGAACTCGCCAAGGTGCATGTCGGCGACCGGGTCGATTTTTCCTGCGACAATTGCCCGGCGGACCTGAACGGAACCGTGTCGTTCATCGCCCCCAACGCGGAATACACGCCGCCGTTCATCTATTCCGAGTCGACGCGCGGCAAGTTCGTGTTCCACGCCGAGGCGCGGGCGCCGCCGGAGCAGGCGAAGCTCCTCAACCCCGGCGAGCCTGTGACGGTTGCGCCGACGGGTCAGGCCGAGGCTCCCACCGCGAGCGCGCCATGACCGACGCCGCGATCGAGGTCCGCGGATTGCGCAAGAGCTTCGGCGACCTGAAGGTGGTCGAGGGCCTCGATCTCACGGTCGCCGAGGGCGAGATCTGCGGCTTTCTCGGCGCCAACGGCAGCGGCAAGACCACCACTATCCGGATGCTCTGCGGACTGCTCAGGCCCGACGGCGGCGCCGGCCGGTGCCTCGGCTACGATATCATCAACGAGCCGCACGAGATCCGCCGCCAGGTCGGCTACATGACGCAGCGCTTCAGCCTCTACGAGGACCTGACGGTCAATGAGAACCTCGACTTCGTCGCCCGCGTCTACGAGATGCCGAACCGGCGCGCCGCGGTCCGGGACATCCTCGGCCGCATGGGGCTCATGAACCGCCGCGAACAGCTCGCCGGGCAACTTTCGGGCGGCTGGAAGCAGCGGCTGGCGCTCGCCGCCTGCGTCCTGCACGAGCCGAAGCTGCTGCTGCTCGACGAACCCACTGCGGGCGTCGACGCCAAGGCGCGGCGCGAGTTCTGGGACCTGATCCACGACATGGCGGTCGAGGGCCTGACGACGCTGGTCTCGACCCACTACATGGACGAGGCCGAACGCTGCAAACGCATCGTCTATCTCGCCCAAGGGCGGATTGTGGTTCAGGGCGCGGCCTCGATGGTCGTCGAGAAGTCCGGCCTCATCGCCTACGAGGGGACGGGCGGCGACGTCGATCGCGCCGCGGTGGCGCTGCGCCATACGCCGGGCGTCGAGGCCGCCGCAGTCTTCGGC
>NZ_JBKQOT010000320.1:0-21783 GCF_052145395.1 Roseiarcus sp. | reverse complement strand
CTCGTGACGGACAGGAAACTCTGGACTATCTCCATCGCCGGCGTCAATACAGCAATCGCTCTGAGGGGAACCCAGCAGTCATACTGCTGGATCTGAAATTGCCAAAAGTTGATGGCTTGGAGGTCCTGCAGCAAGTCAAGTCCGACGAACGCCTGAAGATGGTGCCGGTGATCGTGTTAACCTCATCCCATCAGGAAAAAGACGTCATGAGGAGCTACAATCTGGGAGTGAACGCCTATGTGGTAAAGCCTGTTGACTTTCACGAATTTGTCAATGCTGTCAAAGAACTGGGCGTCTTCTGGGCTGTCATCAACGCGCCGCCGCCGGGCAGCATTCAAAAGGCGAAATGAGGTCTCCTGTCCGAATTCTGCTGCTGGAGGACAACTCCAGGGACGCGGAGCTCATTCAAGAGCTCCTCGAAGCAGAAAATTTCGTTTGCCAGATCACCCGCGTTCAAACCCGCGCCGAGTTTCTGACCGCGCTTGAACACGATGAAATTGACCTGATCCTGGCTGATTACAAGCTTCCTTCGTTTGATGGCGGGTCCGCATTGAAGCTCGCATCGAGCGCCCACCCCGAGGTCCCTTTCATCTTTGTCTCCGGCACGATTGGCGAAGAATTGGCGATCGAAGCCCTCAAAATGGGCGCCACGGATTATGTGCTGAAGACGGGTCTAGCGAGGCTGGCGCCGTCGGTGCTGCGCGCAATGCGCGAGGCCGAAGGACGAGCTGAGCGGAACAAGGCTGAGGAGGCGCTGCGCCGGAGCGAGGCCTATCTCGCGGAAGCCCAACGGCTGAGCCACACGGGCAGTTTCGGCTGGAACGTCTCGAACGGGGATCTCTACTGGTCCGACGAGACGTATCGAATTTTTGAATACAATCCTCTGACCAAGCCCACCGTCCAAATGGTTATCGACCGGTGTCATCCGGAAGACCGGAGGGGTCTGGAGCAAGTCCTTGAGCGCGCGGCGGTGGAGAAAAACGATTTCACAGTCGAGCATCGTCTCCTGATGCCCAATGGTTCCGTCAAATATGCTCGGGCGGTGGCTCATCTCTCGATAGGCGAAGATCCGCAGAGTTGGGTCTACGTTGGAGCCGTCATTGACAGCACCGAGCGCAAGCGCGCCGAAGGGGAGCATGAGAGGTTGCGCCAATTGGAGGTGGATCTCGCCCATATGAACCGATTGACGACGATGGGCGAGCTCACCGCGTCGATCGCCCATGAGATCAATCAGCCGCTCGCCGCCATCGTGACCCGGAGCGCGGCGGCTTTGCGGTTCCTGGACCGGGATGACCCCGAACTTGACGAAGCGCGGGAGTCGCTTTCCTCGATCATGAAGGACGGCACGCGGGCGGCCGAGGTGATCCGCGGTCTGCGGGCGCTCGCCAGGAAATCCGGGCCGCAACTGACCAGGCTCGACCTCGACGACGTCATCAGGCAAGTGCTGGTGCTCGCCCGCGGCGAATTGCTGCGGCACGACGTCGTGCTGCGTACCGATTTGGCTGTGGACGATCGGCCGGTCACCGGCGACCGCGTTCAGTTGCAGCAGGTGCTTTTGAACCTGATCATGAACGGCGTCGAAGCGATGAGAGGGGTAACGGAGCGCGCGAGAGAACTGACGGTATCCTCTGCGTTCGCTGAGCAAACTCGTGTCCTCGTTTCGGTAAAGGACACTGGCCCGGGGATCGATCCGGCCATCGCGGGCCGCATGTTCCAGCCCTTCTCAACCACGAAATCAGACGGCCTTGGCATGGGACTCGCCATCTGCCGATCCATCGTTGAAGCCCACGGGGGGCGCTTGTGGGTGTCGCCCCGCGCGCCGCATGGCGCCGATGTTCGCTTCACGGTCCCTTTATGGGCGGAATCGTAGCGCCCGATCACCGGGGGTTCGCCTGGAGATGGCCGATCGCCCTGGCGAAATGAGGTCGGGGCACCTGAAGCGCGCATCAACAGCCCTAAGCCTCCCGCTTTCCCCGATCTCGGCCATACAGCCCCTTCGGGCCGTTTCAGGACGGCGTCGAAGGCGCTGGTTTGTCTTCCGCGATTGAAGCGCGGTCGCGTGTCCTTGGCCTTCCCCCGATTTCCGTCGTCGCCTTCGCGCCCGCGGCGACGGCGCGCTCAAGCGCCGCCTCGATCCCGGCGCCCTCGAGGCGCGCGGCGAGAAAGGCGGCGGCGAACGCGTCGCCGGCGCCGGTCGAGTCGATCGCGCTCACTCCGGGCGCGGCGACGGCCCACCGCCGCGCGCCTTTGGCCGCGATGCATCCGTCCGCGCCGCGCTTGACGACGACAAGCGGATAAAGGGCGGCGAGGCGCGCGCATTGCGTCTCCGGATCGGCCGAGCCGGTCAAGACTTCGGCTTCGTCGGCGTTGGGCATGAGGAGCGCGACGCCGCGCGTCCAGTCGAGGAAATTCCGTCCGGCTTCGCGCAGGAATTCTGACGACGCCGGGTCGACGCTGACCGGTTTTCCGCCCGCGCGGCGCATGACATCGAGAACGGCGGCGCGCGGGGAGGGGGCGAAGAAGGAATAGCCGGAGAGGTGGATGAGCGCGACGTTCTCGATCAGCGCGTCGGGAATGTCGGCGGCGGTCAGCGCCTCGTTCGCCGCGCGGTCGGTGAAGAAGCTGCGCTCGCCCGACGGGTCGATGAGGGCGACGAGCCGGCCGGTCGGCCGGTCGGGATCGGAGGCGAGATGCGGCGTCACCCCGCACGCCCTCAGACGCGCCGCCTCGGCCTCCGCATCCGCCGCGCCGACGCGCGCGACGAAGTCGACCGGAACGCCGAAGGCGGCGAGCCACGCCGCCTGGTTGGCCGCCGAGCCGCCCGGCTCGAAGCGGATGGACGCCCGCCGATCCGACCCGCGCGCCAGCGCCCCCTCGGGCCGGACGACGACGTCGGTCATCACGTCGCCGATCACGAGGATGCGGGGGGCCGTCACCGGACGACCCTCGATGAATTCTCGCGACTCAGTCGACAGAAGCGGGAAGTCCGATATCTTGGGTCCCCTCGTTCCGCTTGCAGAGACATGGGACAGCCGGGAGGACGCACGATGATCGATTTCTGGGTGTCGGTCGGCAGCACCTACTCGTACCTCACCGTATCGAGACTGAAGCCGGTCGAGGCCGCGCGCGGCGTCGCCTTCCGCTGGAGGCCCTTCTCCGTCCGCGCGATCATGATCGAGCAGAACAACATCCCGTTCGTCGGCAAGCCGGTCAAGATGGCCTACATGTGGCGGGACATCGAACGGCGCGCGCGCCGGCACGGCCTCGCGCCGCGCCTTCCCGCCCCCTATCCGCTGAAGGACTTCGATCTCGCCAACAAGATCGCCGTCTTGGCCGAAAGCGAGGGCTGGTGCGCCGACTATGTTCGCGCCGCCTACCGGCATTGGTTCGAGTTGGGCCACGAGCCTGGGACCGAGCCGGGCCTGTCGGACGCGCTGCGCGAGCTCGGCCGCGATCCGGTCCGAGTCGTCGCGTCGGCGCAGACGGGACGGATCGAGGAGCGCTACAAGCGCGACACGGAAGAGGCCAAGGCGCTCGGCGTGTTCGGGTCCCCGACCTTCGTCGTGGACGGCGAAGTGTTTTGGGGCGACGACCGCCTCGAAGACGCGATCGACTGGTTCAAGGCGAAGGCCCCGGCGCCCGACCCGCAGCCATAGACGTCCTCACACCCTCGCCAGCTCCACCGCCGCCTGCGCCGCGAGAATCGCGTTGTTCTTGATGAGCGCGACGTTGGCTTCGAGGCTGCGTCCCCCGGTGAGTTCGACCACGCGCTTCAACAGGAACGGCGTCGCCTCCTTCTTGCTCACGCCCTGCTCCCTGGCCTCGGCCACCGCTTCCGCGATGCGCTCCTCGATCATCGCCTCTTCGAGGGCGTGGTCCTCCGGCACCGGATTGGCGATCAAGAGGCCGCCCGGGCCGATCTCCCGCTGGAGCCGGATCATACGGGCGAGGTCGATGAGGCCGTCGCAGCGGTGCTCGATCTTGAAACCGGACGATCGGGCGTAGAAGGCGGGGAACTCGTCGCAGCGGTAGCCGACGATCGCCACCCCCTGCGTCTCCAAAAATTCGAGCGTCTTCTCGATGTCGAGGATCGACTTCGCCCCCGCGCAGACGACCGCGACGCGGGTGCGCGACAGCTCCACGAGGTCGGCCGAGATGTCGAAAGTCTCCACGGCGCCGCGGTGGACGCCGCCGATGCCGCCGGTGGCGAAGATCTCGATCCCCGCAAGCCCCGCCACGAACATGGTCGCCGCGACCGTGGTGCCGGCCGATCCGCGGCGAGCGGCGACGGCGGCGAGGTCGCGCCGCGAGGCCTTCACCACGCCGCCGGTGAGGCGCCCGAGGCTCTCGATCTCCTTCGGCTCAAGGCCGACGCGGAAGCGTCCGTTGACGACCGCGACCGTCGCGGGCACGGCGCCGAAGGACCGGACGGCCTCCTCGACGATCCGCGCCGTCTCGACATTGCGCGGATAGGGCATGCCGTGGGTGATGATGGTCGATTCGAGCGCGACCAGCGGCGCGCCCTTGGCGCGCGCCTCCGCGACCTCGGGCGAGTAGTCGATCAGTTCGGCGGCGCTCATGGGTTCACTCCGTTCGCTCCGATTATCGGAAATCGGAGCCGTGGGATCAATGCCGGTCGGCCGCGTCGGCGGCCCCCTCTTCATCATCCCGTGCAAATGGGAGAGGAATTCGCTCCCGCATCGCGGGGACGTCGAGGGAGCGGGGCGAGGGACCGCGGATTAACGCCTGTGGGCATTCCTCCGGTCTGGCTTGGAGTCGCTCGGACGAATGGGATAGCTTGCCCGGCCAAACGATTCGCCCATCGCGCGCGGCGGGCGACGGCCGAGCAGTCTGGGAATCGACGTCATGGACGAAAAGCCCGAGCGGCCTGCGGGCGGGCAGCCGGATCTCGGCGCCGCCCTCCGGCGCGCGCGGATCGAGAACGCCGAGCGCGCCGACGCGGTCGCGGAGATTCGGGAGATCGAGCTCGGCCGTCTCGCGCTCTTGCAAAGCGCCCTGCAGCCGGTGGTGCGACAGGCCCCGCCCGGCGTCGACCTCTTCGACCTCAGCCTCGCCAGGGGCGATCGGCCGCGCGTGTTTCTGGACATGGTCGCCTTTGTCGAGATGGCGCGCGACCGGCGCACCTATCGCTTCTTTCAGGATACGCTCTACGGCCGGGTGCTGATCGCCGAGAGCCCGAAGATCGACACCATCGTGGCCGCCTGCACCAACTATGTCGCGCGCCGGCTCGTCGAACGCGAGAGGGCGCTGGCGACGGCCGATCTGCGCCACGAGGCGCCCAAGCCGGCGGAGGTCCCGCGCCGCGTGGAGTCCCCGGGCGGCGAAGCGGAAGAGGATCCGGAAGCGCCGCTTCACGAGCCCCTCCAAGGAGCCGCTCTCGCCAGCGCCGCCTGGGCTGCGGAACGCGCGCCCGCCTCGGGCGCCCCGTCGGCGAGTCTTGCGCGATGGCTCGTCGGCGCGCTCAGCTTTCTCCTGATGACGCTCGGCGCGATCACGCTCATCGGCCTTGTCGCGCTGGCAGGCTATCTCGCCTGGACGCATCAGCTCGGCGCATTTTTGTCGCGCGTCTTCGGCGCCGCGCCGCCTTGAGCGGGGGCCTTGATTCGTCCGTCTTCGCCGACGACAATTCGTTTCGTCCCGTCCGCGCGCCATGCGGCCGGACCATGGGTGATATGGGGCAGGGCAATATGGACAGCGCGTTCTTTTCCGATCTTCTCGCCTCGATCGCCGAGCGCGGCCGCTCCGTGCTCAAGCTCAGTCCCTGGCCGCGCGACGCCGAAAACCGGGCGAATTCGCTCGCCGACATGTGTCGCGCGCTGCTCAGCGGCCGGGGCGAGGCGTCGGGCGTGGCGCTGGCCAGCGAAATCAACGGCCGCTACCGGAGCCTGAACGACGACGACAAAGGCGCGTTCTTCCGCGCGCTCGCAGAGGACTTCGGCCCCGACCGGGCGCGAGTCGAAAGCGCCGTGGCGCGCTGGACCGCGACCAGCGGCGAAGCCGCGGCGGCGGAAATCCACTACGCCTCCGAACCGCGCCGGCAGGAGCTGTTCCGGCGGCTGAACCGCGCCCCGGGCGGGACGGCGGCGCTGGTCGCGATGCGCGCCGACCTCATCGAGGCCATGCGCGCCGACCGCGGGCTTGCCGTGCTCGACCGCGACTTCGTTCATCTCCTCGGCTCCTGGTTCAACCGCGGCTTCCTCGTGCTGCGTCGCATCGACTGGTCCTCGCCGGCGGCGGTTCTGGAAAAGATCATCCGCTACGAGGCCGTGCACGAGATCCGGGATTGGGACGACCTGAGGCGCCGCATCGATTCTGTCGATCGGCGCTGCTACGCGTTCTTCCATCCGGCCCTGGTCGACGAACCGCTGATCTTCGTCGAAGTCGCGCTGACGCTCGCGCCCCCCGCCGCCATCGCGCCGCTGCTCGCCGAGCGGCGGGCCCATGTCGCGCAGGACAAGGCGCGCGCCGCGGCCTTCTATTCGATCTCGAATTGCCAGCAGGGCCTGTCCGGCGTCAGCTTCGGCAACTTTCTCATCAAGCAGGTCGTCGAGGAAATCCGGCGCGAGCTGCCGCGAATCGAGACCTTTGTCACGCTCTCGCCGGTCCCGGGCTTCCGGGCCTGGGTGGAGAGCTGCGACGATTCGGCCGTCGAGCCGTTCGTGAGAACCGTGCGGGACATCGCGCTCGACGGGCAATGGGCGGAAAAATCCGAGGCGGTGACGCGCATGCGCAAGGCGCTGGAGCCGCTCGCGGCGCATTACTTCCTCAAGGCGCGCCGAAGCGATGGACGCGTCGTCGATTCGGTCGCCCGGTTCCATCTCGGCAACGGCGCCCGGCTCGAGCGGATCAATCCGATGGGCGACCTGTCGGAAAAGGGCCTCGCGGAGTCTTACGGCGTGATGGTCAATTATCAGTACGACCTCGCCGAGATCGAGCGCAACCACGAGGCGTTTGCGAACCAGGGCGCGGTGGCCGCGTCGAGCGCGGTGAAAAAGCTGCTGCCGAGCGCCAAGGCGCGGCCTCTCGCCGCGGCGCTGCCGGCGCCGAGCGAGTGAGCGAGGCGGCCCCTCGATCGGGCGCGCGGCGTTTGGCGGTGGCGATGTCCGCGACGGCGCTGTAGCGTCTCTCCCGAGGGCGCTAAGCGGCGCCCGGTCAGGGAGGGAAGCCATGTATGCCGCAATTCGTCAGGTGAAGGCCAAGCCCGGGATGGCGGACACGCTCGCCGATGTGATCAAAGGCGCCGTGCCGATCGTCAGCGGCGTTTCCGGATTCATGGGGTATTACGTCGTCTATTCGTCCGACGACACGTTGACGGCGATCAGCCTCTTCAACCACGTCGAGGAGGCGCAGGAATCCAACCGCCGCGCCCTCGCCTGGATCGACAAGCACCTCGCGCCCTATGTCGTCGGACCGGCGACCGCCACCGCCGGGCCGGTGATCGTACATTCGCTGCCGTAGGGGGCGCGCCTGCAACCGCCAGCGCCTCGCGCTTGCGACGGCAGGGCAGGCGGCGCGGGAGCTATCCCTCGCCGCCTGGGGACTCACTTCCCCGCTTCGATCAGGGCGATGTCCTTCTTGAGAAGATCGTTGACGAGCCCGCTGAGCGAGACGCCCCGCGCCCTGGCGCGGTCGGCAAGATAGGCGAGCACGGCCGGGTTGAGATGAACCGGCGGGATCAATTGCGCGTCCGGCCGAGAGAACTTGCCGCGGGTCGCAGCGGAAAAATCATACTCGTCCTTCATGCGGGTGTCCCTTCTTCGCATTGCCGGATTTCGCGCCTCGTCGGCCGGCGCGCCGATATGACGCGAATCGCCACTCGGTCCTCCTCGATCTCGACATAGGTATGCACGACCAGCGCTAGCCAGTCTTCGCGGCCCTGACTAAGTGTAATCCACCTTTCCTCATCCGCGGCATGCTCTTCACCTGAATTCGAGGCGCATGATTTCCTGCTTCTACACCGCCAGCGCCTCGCGCTCTCCGATCTCGTCGCCATCGAGGGCGGGGCCGCGTGCGCGGGCGGCGACGGTCCATTGCTCGCCGATGCGTTGAAGCCGCACGAGAAAATAGGCGGCGCGGGTGCGGGGGTTGTGCGTCGCCGCGGCCGCCGACGGGGCGCCGAGGACGGGGACGCGGCCGCCAACCGTCCGGGTCGCGCCCGACGGCAGCGAGCGGACAAGCTGCTTGTGGATGTGGCCGTGCAGGATCGCCTCGGCCCCGTGCGCCGCGATCGTCCGCTCGAAGTCCGCGGCGTCGGTCAACCCGCGCAGCGGCGGCGCGCCTTTCGTCAGCGGCGGGTGATGGACGAGCACGACGCGCCCGAGCTTTTTCGCCCCCGTCTCCTTCAAAAGCGCGGCGAAGGCGTCCATTTGCGCGCGCCCGAGCTTGCCGGACGCCATCAGTGGCCCGGTCGGCAGGCCCGAGGTGAGCCCGATGATGGCGACGTCCCCGCGCACGCGGAGGTACGGGAACGTAGAATCGCCTGAGTCGCCCGTCGTCCATTGGGCGAACGTCGCGCTCAGCATCGGCATCGCCGCGCGCACGTAGGCGTCGTGGTTGCCGGGTACGAAGCTCACGTCGCGCGGATCGCCGAGCGTCTCCATCCAGGCCGCGGCGCGGCGAAATTCCGCCGGCATGGCGATGTTGACAAGATCGCCCGTCACAGCAATGTGGTTTGGGCGCTGGGCGCGCAGGTCCGCGACGATGCGGGCGAGCAGCGCCATGTCGTTGAGTCCTTCGCGCCCGCGCTTCCAGTTGACGTAGCCCATGAAGCGCTTGAGCCGGAAGTCGGCGCCCAGGGGGGGCGGCGCGGGCGATAGATGCGGATCGGTGATATGCGCGATCGTGAAGCTCATGGCCCGCAAGGTCAGGGAACGGAACGCGGCGCCGCGCCGCCATTGACCGCGCCGCAATAAGGGCGCTTCAAGGCGAAGACAACCCCGGCGCTGCCGGAGGAATGAGGTTCGTGCCCGTCCATGCTGTCGCTCGCCGACCGATTGATGTCGCGCATCGCGCACCTGAGCTTCTTAATGATGCGGCCGATGACGCTCGGCGTCCGAGGCGTGGTCGTCGCCGCCGACGAGTCCGTGCTCCTCGTCCGGCACGGCTACGTTCCGGGCTGGCACTTTCCGGGCGGCGGCGTCGAGGTCGGCGAAACCTTCCCGCGCGCGCTCGAGCGCGAGCTCGAGGAGGAGGCCTGCGTGCGGATGAAGGGCAAGCCCCAGTTGCACGGCCTTTTCTTCAACGGGCAGGTGTCGCGGCGCGATCATGTCGCGGTCTACGTGATCCGCGATTTCGAGGTCACAGGCGCCCGTGCGCCCACTACGAGATTGCCGAAGCGCGCTTTTTTCCGCGCCGGGATCTTCCCGAGGATACGAGCGCGGGGACGCGGGCGCGGCTCGCCGAGATTTTCGACGGCGCGCCCATGTCCGACCTCTGGTGACGCCTTGCGACATCGGCGCGCGGACGCGTCAGCCGATCGCTGGCCGATTCTCCTTCCTTCCGTGCGCTTCGTAGTGGACGAGCGGATTGACGCCGGCCGCCGCGACGTCTGGATTCCGGGCGAGGTAGCCGGTGGTCGAGAAGAACGGGCCGGGGTCGCGTCCTTCCCGCCAGCCCTGGACGAGAAAGTGGAGGGCCGCGTCGCAGCGCGAAGCGCGCACGTCCGGGTTGACCGAGAGATAAAAGGCCTCGTCGAAAAACGGCGAATCGCCGACGGTCCGAAGTTCCCGCTGCTTGGCCGTCGGCGGCCGCCGCAGCGTCGAAGCGACCAGCCGCCACATGTCGGGTTTCGACGGCGTCCCGCGGGCGTAATGGGCGATGACCGCGTTGGCGCGTTCGAGCGCCTGCGCGGCGCGCTCGTATCCGCCCATCGCGGAATCGAAGATCGCGGCCGCATCCTCGAAACGGGTGCTGAGCGCGTCGAGCCGGCTCAGGATCGCGGCGTTGTCGCCGTCCGTCGCGAGGTCGAGCATCGCCGCATAAACGTCGCGCGCGAGGGCGGTGACGGCCGGGTCGGCGTGCAACTCGGCCGTGCTGGCCCTGAAGCGCCTCAAATCCGGCGACAGGAAGTTCTCGATGTCTGAAAAGGTCCCGTCGCCGCAGCGCGCGAAAGGGACGTCGAGCCGGTCAAGGACCGCGCCGAGCGCGGTCGGCCAATCGTCCAGGAAACTCGACCAGTCGACCACCGCACGCCTCATTCCACGCGTGTCGGCTTCGGCGTCGAACACATGGCGTAGCCAAAGCAGGCAGCCCGCGCCGACGCCGAGGCCGTCGCGACGGCGAAGCGACCAGGCGACCTCGAGCGGCGAACGGATCGGCAACACCACCTGCGGAGCCCACCTGACGTCCTCGAATACCGGCTGCCAGAAGCGCATGAGGCGGCACATGCGTGGGTCCTTGATGACCGGAATGCCGGCGCCGCCGAACTCCTTGAGGAGGATCGACCGGGCGCGATTGCGAAACGCCCTCAGGTCGGCCGAGCCGACTCGGCTGATGTCGAATCGCCGCCAGTCCTTCCATCCGCTTCCGCCGGCCGCGAGGACCTCCTCGTTCAACGCAATGACGACCGTCGATTCCCAGAAGCCGTGCGCATTGTCCGGCGAGGCCGGAAGGAGATGACGAGGCGCGCATCCGCCCAGCCGGACGAGGGCGCCCGCGACGCTTGACGTGCCGCTGCGATGCATGCCGAGCACGACGACGGCGGGCGAACGCAAGGTGGCCCCGGCAATAGTCTCCGGGCTGACAGTATTAATGAACAGGGACGCGTCTCCTCTCGGAGTCGGCCGTCGCGCGTGTCGCGATAGCCGGGAATCATCTCTCGATTCGTACGGTCGCAAAGACGGGCGCGGCAAGGCGCAGGTTGTTACAAGTTATTAAATGAAATCTCGGGACAGTAATTGTCAAACTTGCTTCTGTAATTGTGTCACAGGGACGTGTGCTCATAGCCGAAGACGGTGGCGAAACGGCGCGCGCCGCAATTTCACCTCAAAGTTTTGAAACCGACACAGGGCGGGATGAAGAAACGTTAACGAAACTTTAAGCGCTCGGGGCGCTTCATCCCGCCGCGTGGACTTTTTCGGCGGACGCGCTTAGGGTCGCGCGCCAATAACGGGGTAACGCATGACTCTGCCGTTCTGGCGTCTGACCGCTCTCGGCCTCACTGTCGCGGGGGGAGCGCTTCTCGCGGGATGCGACGACTCCTATCTCGACGCTGGGCCCGGCCGGTCCGAGCACCCGATCTCCAGCGCCACCCTCAACGAGATGGCGAAGATCGACACGACGCCGTCGTCGCCGATGCTGATCCGCACCTACAAGAAGGAGGCGGAACTCGAAATCTGGAAGATGAAGTCGGACGGGCAGTACGCCCTGTTGAAGACCTATCCCATCTGCCGGTGGTCCGGCCAGCTCGGCCCGAAGAGGGTCGAGGGCGACATGCAGGTGCCCGAAGGCTTCTATGCGATCGCGCCGGGGCAGATGAACCCGAACTCGCACTACTATCTCGCCTTCAACGTCGGCTATCCGAACGCCTACGACCGCGCTTACGGGCACAGCGGCGGCAATGTGATGGTGCACGGCGTCTGTTCATCGGCCGGCTGCTTCTCCATGACCGACAAGCAGGTCGACGACATCTACGCGATCGCGCGAGACGCGCTGCGCGGCGGGCAGCGCGAGATCCAGCTCCAGTCCTATCCGTTCCACATGACGCCGGAGAACATGGCGAAGTACCGGCTCGATCCGAATATCGACTTCTGGAAGGAGCTGAAGAACGGCGCCGACCATTTCGAGGTCACCAAGACCGAGCCTCCTGTGGTGATCTGCGGCAAGCATTACGTGTTCGGCGCGACCGCCTCGGGCGAGGTGTCGGCGAACGCGCCCTGTCCCGCCTTGCACAAGGACGAGGAGGTCGAGGCGCTGGTTGCCGACAAGGAGGCCAAGGACGACGCCAAGGTCGCCGAACTCATAGCCAAGGGCCAGAAGCCGATCCGCACCGTCTACGCTGACGGCGGGCAGAACCCGGTGTTCGCGAACTATCCGGACACCAGCGACCCCGAGGCCCTTGCCGGCGGCCCGCAGGAGATCGCGCTGGACGAGCCGTCCAGGGCCGCGCCGGCCGTGGTCAAGGTCGCGGCGTCCGACGCCGCCAAGGAGCGTAAGGCGACAGCGGCTGGGAAGGCCGAAGCGGCGGCGAAGGTCGAGGCGGCCTCCGCTGCGGCTCAGGCGGCTCAGCCGGCTTTAACCGCGTCCCCCGCGCCGGCCGGGTCCGCCGCGCCGCAGACGATCGCGGTCGCGTCGAATGCGGCGGGCGGGGTCGCAGGCATGTGGGGCGCAAGCACGAGCAACGTGAAGAAATGGCTGCACATGGGCGGCCAGGACGAGCCGGCGAAGCCGGAAGCGACCGCCTACGTGCCCGACCAGCCGGTTCCGTCAGACGCTCCGTTGCCGCCGCGGCGCAGCGCCGCGCCCGGCGAGGGCAGGGTCCAGCATGCCGCGATGAAGACGCCCGGGCCGCCGCAAAAGCCGGCCGAAGCTGCGGCCGACGCCGGGTCCGACGCGCCCGACACGACGGGCTCGATCCCCGCATCGCCGGCGGCCGCTTCCGCTCCGGCGCCCGCCAAGTAGGGCCGTTCCGGCCGGATTGCTGAACCGCCGCGCTGCAAAGGGCGTCCGGCAGGACGCCCGTCTCGCCTCATTCGGCGCCGCCCGCGGGCGCGCCCGAGGCGCAAGGCCGGAAGGACGTGACATTGCCGACCGCCGCTGCGATCCGGCGCTCGATCTCGGCAATCAGGCGCTCCTCCTCGTCGATCCAGGCTTCGAGACGTTGCAGCAGCGCGTCGCGCGCGTCGTCCGACAGGGGAAGTTCGTCGCTCTCCCCGATAATCGGCTGGGGCTCGCCTGCGAGCGGAGACGCGGGGCGGTTCGAATTCGACAGCATGGTTTTCCTCGGTATGTAGAACGTCAGAATCGAATGTTAGCAATAATTCCGATTATGCGGTTGGCCTGCTGTCGACGCAAACCATTGATACCACAAATATTTATTCTTCACTGGCGTGACCCGGCGCCTAGCCAACCCGCCAGAAGGCGCGCCGAGACGGGCAGCTATGCGCCGGCCTGGATTTTGAGACGGAGCTCCGTCTCGAGCGCGCGGAGCGCGACAAGAGCGGCGCCGAACTCACGCGCTCCGATCGCCGCCCAGATTCCCGCGACCCGGTTGGTCAGCCCGCGAAGGGTGTGAGGAAAGACGGCCGCTTCTTTCAGCGCGCCCTTCTCGTTGATGAGGTAGCGGCGGTTCAACGCGAACAGGACCTGCCCGATGCAAGCGAGCGCACGGTAGGCGCATCCGGCGATGTGGGTTTCGTCGCCGCGCGCGACGGCGGTCTGCCCGTTTGCGATGCTGAAAGAAACTTCCCAGAGAAACATCCCGACGAGGGCGTCCGCGAGCGGGTCCGGATAGGGCGTCGCCTGCGCCTTCAGCCCGGCGATGACGCCGTCCGCATCGTGCAGCGGGACGCACGTCGCGACCTCGCCCATCCAGATCGCCGAGCAGAATCCGTGTGGATGCCCCGGCTGGTAGCTCATTGCGACCCGTCCTGCGCGGCACTCGGCGATCGACGATTCGACAGCGGCGATCTCCCGATAAAGGAGATCGACCTTTTGTCCGCCGATCGTCAGCCAGGCGCCGCCGACGATTCGCGGTCCCCACTCGCCGACGGAAGTGACGGTGACCGACGCCGCGTTGTCGACGAGATCGCTGACGACCCGCCGCAGGGCGTTGACGTCGAGAGGCTTCTCGGGGCCGTAGTAGAGTCCGAGGTCATAGTCCGACGCGTCGGTCGCCGCTCCTCGTGCGCGCGACCCGCCGAGCGCAATGGCGACGACGCCCGGAACGTCCGCGATCCGGGGGACGATGCGCGTCAATAGAGGATCGGAGATCTTCATTTCCGTGATCAATGGCAGCCCGCAGTCGGCCCGATCGACGCGCCGTTGCGCTCCAGGAGGCGAAAGGTCAAGCGTCGCCTCCCTTTCCTGTGACTTCAGGCCGCGCTAGCCTTCCCGCGGGTCGAGGGGGCGTTCCATGAACACGCAGACAATCGACGCGCCGAACGGCGCCCTTGCATCACTGGGCAGGGGCGGGAAGTCGTTCGGCTCTTACGGAACGAGGATTCGTAATCCGACGGGAATCGTCCAATGACCTGGCTTCATCTCGTTTCGTATTTCTTCGGCGGCGCGGTGCTCGCCAACGCGGTTCCGCACCTCGTCAGCGGCGTGACGGGGCGGGCGTTCCAGTCGCCCTTCGCAAATCCGCCGGGGCGGGGACTGTCGTCCTCGACCGTGAACGTGCTCTGGGGATTCTTCAACCTCGTCGTCGGCTATCTGCTCGTTGCTCAGGTCGGCGCGTTCGATGTACGGAACCTCGCGCAGATGGGCGCGCTCGCGCTTGGGGCGCTCGCGATCGGCCTTTTTTCCGCGCGGGCGTTCGGCCGGTTCCATGGCGGCAATTCGCCGCAAGGGTCATGATGGCAGGGCAAGGTTCCGCCGCCGCTATCCGCCCTCATCCGTCGACTTCTCCCGTATCCCGGGAGAAGTCTACTCCGCCGCCTCGGCGCTCACCGGCCTGTAATTCAGCACCGGGGCGAGCCAGCGTTCGACCTCGGCCACGCTCATGCCCTTGCGCGTCGCATAGTCCTCAACCTGGTCGCGCTCGACCTTCGCCACGCCAAAATAGTGCGCCTCCGGGTGGGCGATGTAGAGGCCCGAGACCGAGGACGCCGGCCACATGGCGAAACTCTCGGTGAGCTTGACCCCGATGGCGCGCTCGGCGTCGAGAAGCGAAAACAGGGTCGCCTTCTCGGTGTGGTCGGGCTGCGCCGGATAGCCCGGCGCGGGCCGGATGCCGCGATAGGGTTCGGCGATCAGTTCCTCGGGCGCAAAACTTTCGTCGGGCGCATAAGCCCAGAGCTCGCGGCGCACGCGGGCGTGCATCGCCTCGGCGAAGGCTTCCGCCAGCCGGTCGGCGAGCGCCTTGATCATAATTGACGAATAGTCGTCGTTGGCGTGCTCGAACCGTTTCGCGATCGCCTCGTCCTCGACTCCCGCGGTGACGACGAAGCCGCCGATGTAGTCGCGCGGGCCGACGAAATCGGCGAGCGCCAGATTGGGCCGGCCGTCGCGCTTTCCGAGCTGCTGGCGCAGCGTATGGAGCGTGGCGATCCGGGTGGTCCGCTCGTCGTCGGAAAAGAGCGCGATATCGTCGCCCTCGCGCGCGGCCGGCCAGAAGCCGACCACCGCCTTGGGTTTCAGCCACTTTTCCGCGATGATCCGCTTCAGCATCGCCTTCGCGTCGTCGAACAGGGTTTTCGCCGCCGCACCCTGCTTCAAGTCGTCGAGGATCGCGGGATAGCGGCCCTTCAGCTCCCAGGTCTGGAAGAACGGCGTCCAGTCGATGGACCGCGCGAGCTCCGCGAGATCGTAGGACTCGAACACCCGCGTCCCGAGAAAGCTCGGCTTCGTCGGCTGATAGGCGCTCCAGTCGGCGGCGAAAGCGTTGGCGCGCGCTTTGGCGAGCGGCACACGGGTTTTTTCCGCTTCGCTGCGCTCGTGCGCGTCCGTCACTTTGCGGTACTCGGCGCGGATCGCCGCGATGGTCGAGGCGCGCGTCTCCGGCGACAGCAACAAGGAGACGACGCCGACCGCGCGGCTCGCGTCGTTGACGTGCACCGCCTGCGACCGGGCGTAGCGCGGGTGGATCTTGACTGCGGTGTGGACACGGCTGGTCGTCGCCCCGCCGATGAGCAGCGGGATGTCGAAGCCCTCGCGCTCCATCTCGGCCGCGACATGGACCATCTCGTCGAGCGAGGGCGTGATCAGCCCGGAAAGCCCGATCGCGTCCGCCTTTTTCTCCCGCGCGACGCTCAGAATCTTCGAGGCGGGCGTCATCACGCCGAGGTCGATGATCTCGTAATTGTTGCAGGCGAGCACCACGCCGACGATGTTTTTGCCGATGTCGTGCACGTCGCCCTTGACCGTGGCGAGCACGATGGTGCCGGCGGTCTGCCGCGTGTCTCCGCTCGCCGCCTTCTCGGCCTCCATGTAGGGCAACAGCTTCGCCACCGCCTGCTTCATCACGCGCGCGGACTTGACCACCTGCGGCAAAAACATCTTTCCCGCGCCGAACAGGTCGCCGACGTGGTTCATCCCCGCCATCAGCGGACCTTCGATGACGTCGAGCGGGCGCCTGGCCTGAAGCCGCGCCTCCTCGGTGTCCGCGTCGATGTAGTCGGTGATCCCGTTGACGAGCGCATGCGCGATGCGCTTGTCGACCGGCGCCTCGCGCCATGCGAGGTCCTGCGCCTGTGCTTCCTTCCCGGCCTCGCCGCGGTAACGCTTGGCGATCGTCAGCAGGCGCTCCGTTCCATCGGCACGGCGATTGAGAACGACGTCCTCGCAGGCCTCGCGTAAGCTCGGGTCGATCTCGTCGTAGACCGCAAGCTGGCCGGCGTTGACGATGCCCATGTCCATGCCCGCCTGGATCGCGTGGTAGAGGAACACCGCGTGCATCGCCTCGCGCACCGGCTCGTTGCCGCGGAACGAGAACGACAAATTGGACACGCCGCCCGAGACGTGGGCGTGGGGCAGGGTCGCGCGGATTTTCCGAACCGCCTCGATGAAGGCGACGCCGTAGCCGTTGTGCTCCTCGATGCCGGTCGCGACCGCGAACACGTAGGGGTCGAAGACGATGTCCTCCGGCGGGAAGCCGGCCTTCTCGGTGAGCAGCTTGTAGGCGCGCGTGCAGATCGAAACCTTGCGCTCGATCGTGTCCGCCTGGCCTTGCTCGTCGAAGGCCATCACCACGACCGCCGCGCCGTAGCGACGCACGAGGCTCGCGTGGCGCAAAAACGCCTCCTCGCCCTCCTTGAGCGAGATGGAGTTGACCAGGCTCTTGCCCTGCAGGCGCTTGAGGCCCGCTTCGATGATCGAGAACTTCGACGAATCGACCATCACCGGCACGCGGGCGATATCGGGCTCGGATGCGACGAGGTTGAGGAACTCGATCATCGCCGCCTCGGAGTCGATGAGGCCCTCGTCCATGTTGACGTCGATGATCTGGGCGCCGGCCGCAACCTGATCGCGCGCGACCGCAAGCGCACCAGTAAAGTCCCCCGCGGTGATCAGCTTGCGGAATTTCGCCGAGCCGGTGACGTTCGTCCGCTCGCCAATGTTGACGAAGGGGATGTCGGGGTTGAGCGTGAACGGCTCGAGGCCGGAAAGACGCATCAGCGGCTCGACCGTCGGGATCTCGCGGGGCTCGATGTTTCGGACCGCCTCGGCGATGGCGCGGATGTGGTCCGGCGTCGAGCCGCAGCAGCCGCCGACGACGTTGACGAGGCCCTCCCGGGCGAAGGCGGCGATTTCGGCCGCCATCGCCTCGGGGCTTTCGTCATACTGGCCGAAGGCGTTGGGGAGGCCGGCGTTGGGGTAGGCGCAGACGAACGCATCCGCGGCGTTTGCGATCTCCTCGAGATGCTCGCGCATCGCGCTCGCGCCGAGCGCGCAGTTGAGGCCGATGGTGAAGGGTTTGGCGTGCCGCACCGAATGCCAGAACGCCGTCGGCGTCTGCCCGGAGAGCGTGCGCCCGGAGCGGTCGGTGATCGTGCCCGAGATCATCAACGGAAGGCGTTGGCCGCGCTCGGCGAACGCCTCCTCGCAGGCGAAAATGGCCGCCTTGGCGTTCAGCGTGTCGAAGATGGTCTCGATCAAAATGAGGTCCGCGCCGCCGTCGATCAGGCCGCGGATCTGCTCGGCGTAGGCGACGCGCAATTCGTCGAAGGTGACGCCCCGGAAGCCCGGGTTGTTGACGTCGGGCGACATGGAGGCGGTGCGGTTGGTCGGCCCGAGCGCGCCGGCGACGAAGCGGCGCCGGCCGTCCGCCCGCTCCGCCTTGATCGCGGCCCGCCGGGCGAGGCGCGCGCCGTCGCGGTTGAGATCGTAGACAACGGCCTGCATGCCGTAGTCCGCCTGGGCGATCGACGTCGCCGAGAAGGTGTTGGTCTCGAGGATGTCGGCGCCGGCCATGGCGTAGGCGAAGTGAATGTCCTCGATCGCCTGAGGCTGGGTCAGGGTCAGGAGGTCGTTGTTGCCCTGCAGGTGGCACTCGCAGGCTGAAAAGCGCTCCCCGCGGAAATGGGTCTCGGTGAAGCCGAGCGCCTGAATCTGGGTGCCCATGGCACCGTCGAGAACCAAAATGCGCCGCTCGGCGGCGTCGCTCAGCGCTTCCGCTGCGTCCTGCCGGTGCGCGAAGGCGGTGTCGAAGATGGGATCGAGGGACGCGCTCATGGGGACGCCAATGTTGGGAGTGTGTATAATCATATAAACATGTCTTTATATCGAAAGCAATCGAGGCTGTATCAAGACCTTCTGCGCCGGCTCGGAGACCGGATCGGAAAAGGCGTCGCAAGTCCTTGAAAAAGCGAAAAACCGGATCGGAAAAAGCGGGATGCGAAACCGACCGCATGGGAAAGCGCAACTTGGTCCGTCAACAGCCGGTGACAACGATACGCCATGCGCGTAAAGCCGGCGACGAGCCCGATTGCGGGAAGGGTTAAGCGCAGACGTGGAGTCCTGGGGGAGGAAGCCGATCGTCGGCAAAGCGCGGCGCGCGCCCCATATTGCGGGCCCAGCCTGACGTCGCCCGGCGCGGCGCGGGCGTCAGCGAAATATCCGATCTCTTCGAACACGGAGCAGGAACTGAACGATGGCTTCGACAGCCGACGGACCGAACAAACGCCAATCGATTACCGACCAGGAGGCGCTGCTCTTCCATTCCCGCGGGCGGCCGGGCAAGCTGGAAATCACCCCAACCAAGCCTATGGCGACCCAGCGGGACCTGTCGCTGGCCTATTCGCCGGGCGTCGCGGTTCCAGTCAAGGCGATCGCCGCCGATCCCTCGACGTCCTACGACTATACCTCGCGCGGCAACATGGTCGCGGTCATTACCAATGGGACCGCGATCCTGGGACTCGGCAACCTCGGCGCGCTGGCGTCGAAGCCGGTGATGGAGGGCAAGGCGGTGCTCTTCAAGCGCTTCGCCGACGTCGACTCGATCGATCTCGAGGTCGATACGGAGGACCCGGACGAATTCATCAATGCGGTCAAATACCTCGGCCCGTCGTTCGGCGGCATCAATCTCGAGGACATCAAGGCGCCCGAATGCTTCTACATCGAGGAGCGCCTGCGCGAGATGATGGACATCCCCGTCTTCCACGACGACCAGCACGGCACGGCGATCATCGCCGCCGCGGGCATGATGAATGCGATCCATCTCACCGGCCGCGACGTGAAGACAACGCGCCTCGTCTGCAACGGCGCGGGCGCCGCGGGAATCGCCTGTCTCGACCTGATCAAGGCGATGGGCTTCGAGCCTTCGAACGTGATCCTGTGCGACACCAAGGGCGTGGTCTACCGGGGCCGGCATGAAGGGATGAACCAGTGGAAATCGGCACACGCGGTCGATACGCCGCTCAGGACGCTCGGAGAGGCGATGGTCGGCGCCGACATTTTCTTCGGGCTCTCCAAGAAGGGCGCGCTGACGCCGGAGATGGTCAAGTCGATGGCGCCGAATCCGATCATCTTCGCGATGGCGAATCCTGATCCGGAGATCACGCCCGAGGAGGCGCATAAAGCCCGCGACGATGTGATCATGGCGACGGGGCGGTCCGACTATCCGAACCAGGTCAACAACGTCCTCGGCTTTCCCTACATCTTCCGCGGCGCGCTCGACGTCCGCGCCAAGACGATCAACCTGGAGATGAAGGTCGCGGCGACGCAGGCGCTCGCCGAACTTGCGCGGGAAGACGTCCCCGACGAGGTGGCCTCGGCCTACCGCGGCGCTCGTCCACGCTTTGGCAGGGACTACATCATCCCGGCCCCGTTCGACCCGCGACTCATCCATGTCGTGCCGATCGCGGTCGCGAAGGCGGCGATGGCGTCCGGAGTCGCGCGCCGTCCGCTCGTCGATCTCGGGGCCTACAAGGCGCAACTGTCGGCCCGCCGCGATCCGGTTGCAGGCGTCATGCAGCGTATCCTCGATCGGGTCCGGCGCATGCCGAAACGGGTCGTTTTCGCCGAGGGCGAGGAAGAGCAGGTCATTCGCGCCGCCTACTCCTTCGTCAACCAGGGGCTCGGCACGGCGATTTTGGTCGGCCGCGAGGATCGCGTCCGGGCGGTCGCCGACGCTTCCGGACTGGACCTGTCCGACAAGGGCATCGAGATTCACAACGCCAGGCTTTCCCACCGCAACGCGCTCTATGCGCAGTTCCTTTACGAGAAACTGCAACGCAAGGGCTATTTGCTGAGAGACTGCCAGCGCCTCATCAATCAGGATCGGAACTACTTCGGCGCGGCGATGGTTGCTGAGGGCGACGCCGATGCGATGGTGACCGGCGTGACCCGCAATTTCTCGATTGCGCTCGAGGAGGTCCGGCGCGTGATCGACGACAAACCCGGTCACCGCGTCGTCGGCGTCTCGATCGTCATTTCGCGCGGGCGGCCGATCCTGGTCGCCGACACCGCCATCACCGAAATGCCGGAAGCGGAAGACCTCGCGGATATCGCGATCGAGGCGGCCGGCGTCGCACGGCGGCTCGGCTATGAACCGCGCCTGGCCATGCTGGCGTTCTCCAACTTCGGACATCCGGTCGGCGAGCGCGGCGAGAGGGTCCAGGAGGCGGTGCGCATCCTCGATTCGAAGCGCGTCGATTTCGAATACGATGGCGAGATGGGCGCCGACGTCGCTCTGAACAAGGAACTGATGGCCGCCTACCCGTTCTGCCGATTGACGGACACCGCGAATGTCCTCGTCATGCCGGCGTATCACTCCGCCGCGATCTCGACCCGCATGCTGCAGGAACTCGGCGGCGCGATGGTCCTCGGCCCTTTGATCGTGGGGCTCGAGAAGCCGGTGCAGATCGTTTCCCTCGGCGCCAAGGATTCGGACATCATCAATATGGCGTCGCTCGCGAGCTTCAATATCGGCGGATGAGGAGGGAAGCTTCCGCCGGGCGCACTCTCGCGCTCGAACAACGGCCGGTTTCGACTCTTCGCGGTCTGCGGCGAGCCCGCGACCACGACGTATACGCGTCTCTTCGATTCCAGTGTCAGCCCCGTGGTAACATCGTTCGCGTCAGCACGTGTGCCCATCCCTGGATCTTCACATGTGAGTTGATCTACGTCAATGCGTAGCTGGCCATTTTGTATATCGTTGGTAGCTTGCCATTTTGTATATCATTGGGCGTAAGGCGGATCGATATTGATGTGTGTCGACGCAAATAGTGGGAAGCTGATCACTATTGATGTCTCAGACGTCTCGAACCAGTTTGCGCGGATTTCCGCGGTAAACAATTTGATATTGTCTGCATGCGTGATGTATTTTATAAGTGTTGTGATCTATTCAATTGTTGTGTTTACTTATTTTCTTTTGTACAAAATCGACGCGTCGGTTCTAGTGATAATTCTTATGCTATGGTGCATTGGCCTGCCGGCCGCTTTTGCAGGTTGGATAGCGTGGAAGAACCTGGATGTTTTGCATACTATTATCGATAGGTAATTGCTCACGTTCCCGTTGGGACGCTCAAGCGGCGCAATGCAGCGGTTGGCTTCGCAGGGTGAGGCGGATGGCGTCGATGGCGCGGATCGCTCGTCTTCGCGCTGTTTCGACGACCGAACGAAGGTCGGCGTAGAACTTGGCGCCCCATTCGCTGCGAAATCCGT
>NZ_JBKQOT010000319.1:0-22023 GCF_052145395.1 Roseiarcus sp. | reverse complement strand
ATTTCGGGATCGACAGCTACTACGGCGGCGCGCCGGCCATGGCGCGGTTTGTCAACGCCGCGCACGCGGCCGGGCGCGGCGTGATGCTGGACATGGTTTATAACCATTCGCTGACCTCTTCGCTGGTCGTCATCGTCCCAGAGTACAGGAATGGGGACTACGACGGCGACAAGATGGACTGCGGAAATCCGATGTTGATCGAGTACTTCCGGCAAGCGACGATCTATCTTTTCCGCACCTATTGTTTGGACGGATTCCGATTGGACGATACCCAGACGGTGGTGGCGTCCGGGGGCTGGGGTTTTCTGTGGACGATCCGGGATTCCTTGAGAAAGGCAGCCTCCGCGGAGGGACGGAACTGGCCGTACATCGTGGCGGAGAATTCGGCCACGCAGCCGTGGGACATATCGAATCCGTCATTCGGGGTGACGGATGGCCAGTGGGGCATCGATGAATCCTATCGTATCGAGGATGCGTGCTACGATTTGTATCACCCAGGCTGGGACGAGTCGCAGAGCCTGAGGAGCGAGATGAACAACCCGGCTTACTGGGGCCGGCCGTTTTTCCAGGCAGTCCGATTCGGGGAATCGCACGACATGGTGAGCGCCCAGTACGCCGCAAATCTGCGGATCGCGGCGCGTCCGCCGTTCGGGTTCGGCTATCAAATGGCCAAGGCGATGGGCGCATTGACCTTGCTCTCGAACGGAACGCCAATGCTGTTCATGGGGCAGGAGATCGGCGAGACCGACCCGTTCTCCTTCCCTGACAACGAGGAATTCATCAACCCGCAGAACTGCGAGTTTCCCACCGGCGGCCCTACGGATCAAACACGGATCCTGGCGTGGTTCCGGCAACTGATGGGGCTCCGCAATGATCCATCCCAAGGGCTGCGCGGGGATGCGAATTACCAGGTGGTGGCGACGGGAAATCTGACGGTGGCTTATACCTGCGGGGCGGGCCAGAAGCTTTTCACGGTGGTCACCTTTGGCACGCCCAACCAACAGCAGGATAGCTCGTGGCTGGGGCTGCCAAGCGGCGCCGCTTACAAGGAGATATTCAATTCCTCGTGGCCGGTGTTCCAGGTGGAGTTCGAGCAGGAGCATACCAATGGGGGATACGACGCCCAGATCTACAGCGGGCAGATTTTGAACCTGCCGTATGTCGGGGCTGTGGTGCTGCAGCGGCGATAGACGGTCGCGCGATCTTCTGGCGGAAGTTTCCGCGCTACAGCGTACTGTATGCAACATCAGCTTTCATGCTGCTGCATGGCCGTTGCGGAAGCCAACCCGGGCGAATGCGAAAGTTCTGCTGGCTCCGATTTTCTGAGGCAGGATGCCGAGAACTAAAAAGGGAGGGTTGAACGGCGATACGATGAACTCATCAAGTTCGCGACTGCGTTGCGTTCTTGTAGGCTGGAATCAAACGGGAAGTCCCATAAGATGGTTATCTGGCCCCCCCCCGCGCTCCGCGCCCACGGGCTATTCCGCAGCGCGCGGGACCGGATTGACTGGAGTCCGGCCGAACGGGTTGCGGCTTAGTCGGCGGGACGTCAACCCGCCGTTTCCCCTCACCCCCACAAACCCGCGACGCCGGAGTAGACGCCGAAGACCACCGTGACCAGAATGATCGCGCCGCATGCGATCGCGTAGCCGCCCTGCAAACGGTAGGGCCCCGGCAAGCGGCGGGCGAGCAGGAACAGGAACCCGAGGACGATCGGCAGCAGCAGCGCGTTCATCACCTGGACGCCAACGCTGAGCGAGATGAGGTTCACCCCCGAGCCCACCACGACCGCGCAAACAATCAGCGCGACGGCGTAGAAGCCGTAGAACCACGGCGCCTCGCGCGGCTCGTCCTCGAGCTTGTGCCTTGCGCCCAAAACCTCGGCGAGCGTGCGCGCCGCCGTCAGCGTCACGACGATCGCGGCGACCGTCGACGCCCCGACCATGCCGAGGCAGAACAGCAGCTTGCCGGTAAAATTGCCGAGGAAGGGCGTGATCGCGCCGACGATCTCCTCGATCGTGTCGAGCGCGTGATCGCCGCCCGCCTTGCCGAGCGTGGCCGCCGTCGCGATCAGCACCGCAGCCATGATGACCTGGGTCGCGACCGCTCCGACCGCGGTGTCCATCCGGGCCGAACTGAGATCGCGGGTCGTGATCCCCTTCTCAACGATCGACGACTGCTGGAAGAAGACCATCCAGGGCATGATCACCGCGCCGATGTTGGCCGAGACCAGCAGGAGGTATTTTGGGTCCGTCGCAGGAATCGTCACCGCGCCCGACGCCATCTCGGCCAGTCCCGGATGGGCGAGCATCGCGACCAGGAGAAAGACCAGTTCGAACGCGCCGACCGCGATCGCAATCCGCTCGACGGTCGCGTACCCGTGCATGAGCGCCATCGCCAGCATTGCCGCGACGACCAGCGCCAGCGTCACCGGCGCGGGAACGCCCAAGAGATTGCCGACGCCGGCGAGGCCGGCGAATTCCGTCAAGAGCGCGCCGAGGCAGGTCACGATCAGGGTTGCGACCGACAGCCACGCCCAGCCGAGGCCGAAATGCTGCTTGATCAGCGCCGCATGCCCCTTGCCGGTTACGGCGCCGAGGCGGACGGTCAGTTCCTGAACAATATAGAGGATCGGGATCAGCACAATCTGCAGAAGCAGCAGGCTGTAGCCCCATTGCGCGCCGCTCTGCGCCGCGGTGATGACGCTGCCCGCGTCGGTGTCGGCGAGCATGACCACGATGCCGGGGCCGGCGACGGCGAGAAATCGTCGCCAGTTGAAAGCGGTTGGAGCGATGGCGTCGACGGTCATCAGCGAGGAACCTTGCGCGTAAAAGAAAAACCCTGGTCGGATTGGTGGACGACTGGACGCTTTGTAGCAAGTCTTTGACGCTGAGATCAGAATGATTTCAAAATGAAAGGCGCGACTTTCCGCCGCGCCTCGAGCTTTGGCCGATGTGAGAACGGCGGCGCCGTAGGCGGCCATGGGCTTCCTCGGTGAGCTTCGCCTCCCCGGTGGACATCCCAGACAGACGTCCCGCATGTCGTCGGCCCGCAGCGTGTCGCCGCGATGCGATCGGCTTCCAGACTTTCTCTTCATTGGAAGCTAAACGAGATAAACTTCCCAAAAAGAGAATTTTGTCGTAATCTGACCTCCGTGGCCCAAGGACCCGCAATGCCGCTTGCCCTGATACGGACCCTTCCCGGCGACGCGACCGAACGGCGGGACCCGGCGTCCGCGATTTTTTCGGTAACTGCCAACGAGTCCGAACCCTCGGTGAGCGCCCCCTCCACCACCCTTCGTGTGGTTCCCCTCCCCCGCACTGACGCGCAGGGAAGGAGAGGCGCCTCTCCTCCCTCATGGAGCGAAAGCGGAATGGGGGGACCGGCCGAAGGCCGGTGGCGGGGACGGGCCGCGCGGGAAGCTTGGCAGTTGCTTTTTTGCGCGAACTCCGATGCACGCTCTTGAAAATGCTTGAAACACGGGTGAATAAGGAGGCTATTTCCGGCGCCGAACGCATACCAATGCGAGCTGAACGACGTCCGAACGGCCGCTGAAAGCCCTCTCCGCGAGGCGGAGGAGGGACGGACGGACGCCCGGCTCTCACTTGTCGAGCACGACCGCTGCCGCCGCCGTGTCGACCGACTTCTCGTTCTGCGTCGGATCGGTGAGCCGGACCGGCGCCGTGACCGTGCCGACCGCGACGTCGGTTGCGACGTTGACCGCGCCCTTGGTGAAGGTCCCGAGCGACTCGACCAGGCCCGGCTTGGCGTCCGACAGCGTCTGGCCCTGGGCGAGCCGGTCGCCGATCGCGGCCACAACCTCGCCGGTCGCGAACTTGCTGTGGTTCGCCGAGTCGTTGGACTGGACGCTGGTCAGGTCGATCACGTGCACCCGCGCCTGCTCGAGCATCGACTGGTAGGGCTGCTTGGTCGGATCGAGCGCGCCGAGCCGGGTCGAGTCGCGGGCAAGGAAGCTCGACAGGCCGAGCGCCTTGTCGTCGCGCGAGACGAACAGCGTGAACTGGGTCGATCGCGGGCCGGCGTCGATATCGGCGATCTGGCGGCGGAACACGTCGACGTCAATGTCCGGCGAGGCCAGCATGACGTCCCGGATCTTCGACGGCAGGCCGTGGTCGCGGATCGCCATCTGGCGCAGCGTCTCTACGGTCAGGTAGTTGCCCATGGAATGGGCGAGGATCGAGATCGATCCCACGTTCGGATTGGCGACCAGCGCCGCAAGAAGCGTCTCGAACGCGTCGCGCGAATACATGGCGCTGTCGCGGTCGTAGACATAGTCGGTCACGTTGCCGCCCGACGGCCAGGTGAAGAGGACGGGGGCGACGTTCACGTTGGCGTCGTGGACGATCTGGGCGAAGCGGTAGACCGCCTCCTCGAACCGGGTGTTGTAGCCGTGGACGAAGATCAGGACCTTGTGTCCCGGCGTGCGCGCAACGCGCGCATTGAACGCGGCCCTGGCCTGAGCGAGATCCATGCGGTCGGCGCGCAGGGTGACGAAATCGCGCTGAGGGTCGCCGGGCGCGCGGCCCGGCCATTCGACATCGCCGGGCTTGTGCACGCCTTCCGGCGGGATCGAAACCACGATGTCGGCGAAGTCGAGTCCCTTTCCGCGGCTGCCTCCGAACATCACCCCCGGCGGATCAAGCACCGGCGCGCGCGTCGTCGCCACGAGGAGATCGACCGTGCTCGTTCCCGGCGCCGGCGCGCCGACGATGAGGTCGCCATAGGGCCTGCTGGAGCAGCCGGCGACGATTGTCGCCAGCGCCAGGATGATTACGACCGCGGCCGGCGTCTGCCGGACGGTGGCCGCCTTGCTTGTCACGCCCATGCGGGCCCCCCTCCGATACCTTCGCGTTTGGGCGTGTGCGCCGTTTCGCTCAGACCCGCGCTTGAGGCAAGGCCTGGAGGACGAGTTCGACCGGCGCGGGCATGAACCCCGTCTTGGCCGGCTCGGGCGCCTTCTGGTTCTGGGTCATGAACCACCAGACCGCAGCCAGCACGATCACGATCAAGAGGATGATCGCCCACATCGGGAAACTGCTCGGCCGGGACGCGGCCTGCTGCGCGCGGTTGGCTGCGCTTGTCGCCGTGGCGGCCGCCGACGAGGCGGCGCTTGCTGCGGCGGAAGCCTCGGCGCTCGCCCGCTGGGTGGCGGCGGCCCCGAGGCCGCCAAGGCCCGCCAGCAGGCCGGTCGCTCCGAGCGCCTTCGAAAGCTCGGGAGGAAGCGCGGCGGCGATCGCATCCTTCTGGCTGCCGAACAGCGCCGCGATTGACGAGGCGTCCGACCAGTTCGACGGATCCTGCTGGCCGATCGTCCCGATCGCCGCCTGGGCGACTGCGCCGAGCGTCGACTGCGCCGCGCCCTGCGGAGCGCCGGCGAACTGGCTGAGCGCGCCGGCGAGGCTGGCCACGCCCGAGCCGCCGAGCAGGCCGCCGAGCAGGTTCGTGCCTTCGGCGAGCGCGCCGAGGTTGCCGCCGCCGAGCGCGCCGGCGAGCTTGGTCAAAAGATCGGGATCCGAGTTGGAGACGGCGTCGACGACCTTCTGGGCGCCGCCGGGCGCCGCGGCGGTGGTGGCGAGCGCGCCGAGTATCAGGGGTATGGCGGCGGCCGCGAGCTTCTGCGCGACGACTTCGTTGATCCCGACGGCGCGAGCGAGGCTGCCTACGACCTGCGGGGTAAGGAACTGGGACACCAGACTGACGAGATTGATTGCCATTGGACTTCCCCTCGAACCGTTTACTGGCGGCGGCGACGTCGCGCCGGCATTTCAGCCCGATCGGGAATACCGACAAGGCTTGTCAACCTAACCTTTCGCTTGCCCAAATCCTAGTCGGGGCATGTCCCCCCGATTGGCGCTCACGCTCCCGGAAAGCCGGCGAGCCCCGTCAGTTCGCGAAGCGGAAATGCAGGACGTCGCCGTCGGCGACGACGTAGTCCTTGCCCTCGAGACGGAACCTGCCGGCCTCGCGCGCCCCCGATTCGCCGCGGCTGGCGACGTAATCCTCGTAAGCGATGGTTTCCGCCCGGATGAACCCCTTCTCGAAGTCCGTATGGATGACGCCCGCCGCCTGGGGCGCCTTCGTCCCCTTCTCGATCGTCCAGGCGCGGGCTTCTTTCGGGCCGACGGTGAAGAAGGTCACCAGATGCAAAAGGTCGTATCCGGCGCGGATGACCCGGTTCAGGCCGGGCTCGCTCAAGCCCACCGCCTCCAGGTAGTCCGCCTGCTCGGCAGGCGGCAGGACCGCGATTTCGCTTTCGATCTTGGCCGAGACGACGACCGCGAGCGCGCCCTCTTTTTCCGCCTGGCGTTTCACGATTTCGGAAAAGGCGTTGCCGCCATCGGCCGAGGCTTCCTCGACGTTGCACACATAGAGCACCGGCTTCGACGACAGAAGGCCGAGCGACTGGAACTGGTCGTGCTCTTCGCGGCTCACGCCCGCCGCGCGCGCGGGCCGGCCTTCGCTCAGCTCGGCGAGGCTGCGCTGGGCGAGGGCCAAGATGTCCTTCGCCTCCTTGTCGCCGCCCTTGGCCTTTTTCTCCATTGCCCCGATGCGCCGCTCAAGGCTCTCAAGATCGGCGAGCATCAGCTCGGTCTCGATCGTGGCGATGTCGGACAAGGGATCGATGCGGCCTTCGACATGGGTCACGTCGCCGTCCTCGAAGCAGCGGACGACGTGAGCGATCGCGTCGCATTCGCGGATATTGGCGAGGAACTGGTTGCCGAGCCCCTCCCCCTTCGAGGCCCCACGGACGAGGCCGGCGATATCGACAAAGGTGAGCCGGGTCGGGATGATCTCCTTCGAGCCCGCGATCTCAGCCAGAACGTCGAGACGGGGATCGGGCACCGCGACGTCGCCGACATTGGGCTCGATGGTGCAGAACGGATAGTTGGCCGCCTGCGCGGCCGCCGTCTGTGTCAGCGCATTGAAGAGCGTCGACTTGCCGACATTGGGCAGGCCGACGATGCCGCATTTGAAACCCATGAGGGAGAGGACCTGAGCCGAAAACTTCGCGCCCTCATGCGCGGGCGCGGGAAAAAAGGCAAGGGCGCCGGTCGGTCGGGGCTGCCTCTCAAGACTGGACGGCCTCGGCTCGATCGCTTTTCCGCCAATGGTCGATTTGCCTCGGCGGCCCCGTGGGCGCATAATTTTTTGCGGTCTCTATGGGAGGACGCTCATGGCCGCCGAGGCGGCGTTCGACGGGGTGCGCGCGCGAAAAGTCATCGAACGCTGGCGAACGACGCCGGGCGCCGCGCTGCCCATGCTTCACGATCTCCAACATGAGTTCGGCTATATCGACGGCGCGGCGATCCCGCTGGTGGCCGAGGCGCTCAACATCTCGAAAGCCGAAGCGCTCGGCGTCATCAGCTTCTACCCCGATTTCCGGCGCGCGGCGTTCGAGGGACGCGTGCTGAAGCTTTGCCGGGCAGAGTCGTGTCAGGCCATGGGATGCGAGGGCCTGGTGGCGCATCTTAAGGCGCAGCACGGCGTCGCGCCGGACGAACCAGCGCCCAACGCCGGCCTGCGGGTCGAGACGGTCTATTGCCTGGGCAATTGCGCGCTTTCCCCCGCGGCCCTGCTCGACGGCGAGCCGATCGGACGGCTCGACCGGGTCCGCCTCGACGCAATCGTGGCGTCGGCGAAGGATTGCGCCACGTGATGGCGCGCGTCTTCGTTCCCGCCGATTCCTCGGCGCTTTCGGTCGGGGCGGACACCGTCGCCGCGGCGCTCACGGCCGAGGCGCGTCGACGCGGGATCGATCTATCCATCGTGCGCACAGGCTCGCGCGGCCTCTTCTGGCTCGAGCCGTTGGTCGAGACCGATGGCGCGGACGGCCGGATGGGCTACGGGCCGATAGCCCCTCAGGACGCGGCCTCGCTCTTGGACGCAGGCTTCCTCACCGGCGGCCCTCATCCGAAGGCGCTCGGGAGGGTGGACGACATCCCCTTCCTCGCCCGTCAGCAGCGGCTCGTCTTCGCTCGCTGCGGTGTGACAGACCCGCAGTCGCTCGAGGATTATCGCCGCCACGGCGGCCTCAAGGGCCTGGAGCGCGCACTCGGGCTCAGTCCCGACGCGATCGTCGACGAGATTGTCGCCTCGGGCCTCCGGGGCCGCGGCGGGGCGGGCTTTCCGACCGGCATCAAATGGGGCGCGGTCCGCAACGCGGAGGCGGATCAGAAATATGTCGTTTGCAACGCGGACGAGGGCGACAGCGGGACCTTCGCCGACCGGATGCTGATGGAGGGCGATCCCTTCCTCGTCATCGAAGGCATGGCGATCGCCGCCCTCGCGGTCGGGGCGGCTAAGGGGTACGTTTACATCCGCTCCGAATACCCGCACGCCTTCGACGTCTTCTCGCGCGCAGTCGAGCGCGCACGCGCCGCCGGTCTCTTGGGCGGCCAGGTCCTGGGCTCGGCGCACGCCTTCGACCTCGAGCCGCGGCTCGGGGCCGGCTCGTACATCTGCGGCGAGGAAACCTCGATGCTCGAGAGCCTCGAAGGCAAGCGCGGCCTCGTTCGCGCGAAGCCGCCGCTGCCGGCGCTCTCCGGCCTATTCGGCAAGCCAACTGTCATCAACAACATGCTGAGCTTGGCCTCGGTCCCCTGGATCCTCGAGCACGGCGCCAAGGCCTATGCCGAATATGGCGTCGGCCGCTCCCTCGGCTCGCAGCCGTTCCAGATCGCCGGCAACGTCCGCTTCGGCGGGCTCGTCGAGCTCGCGTTCGGGCCCACGATCCGTGAGCTTGTCGAGGGCTTCGGCGGCGGGACCCGCTCGGGCCGGCCGATCCGAGCGGTTCAGGTCGGCGGCCCGCTGGGCGCGTACTTCCCTCAAAAGCTGCTCGACACGCCGCTGGAATACGAGTCGATGACCCGAATGAAGGGGATGCTCGGACACGGCGGGATCGTGGTCTTCGACGACACCGTCGACCTGGCCCGGCAGGCCCGTTTCGCCTTCGCCTTCTGCGCCCGGGAAAGCTGCGGCAAGTGCACGCCTTGCCGACTCGGCTCGACCCGCGGCGTCGAGACGGTCGACAAAATCATGTCTGGAGACGAGCGCCAGAAGAATATCGAACTCCTGCGCGATCTCTGCGAGGTCATGACCGACGGCTCGCTCTGCGCTCTGGGCGGGCTCACCCCCTTGCCGGTGCTCAGCGCGCTCGACCACTTCCCCGAGGATTTCGTTCCGGCGCCCCGCCGCGCCGCAGCAGAGTAGAAGGTTCTCCCCATGGCCCTCTTGCAGGAACTCGACACGGGCACGCCGATCCGCGCAGGCGAGCATACCGTGACGCTGACGATCGACGGCCGGGGGGTCAGCGTCCCGCGCGGGACCTCGGTGATGGCCGCGGCCGCGCTGATCGACATTTCCGTCCCGAAACTCTGCGCGACCGACAGTCTTCAGGCCTTCGGGTCCTGCCGGCTCTGTCTGGTCGAGATCGAGGGCCGCAGGGGAACGCCCGCCTCCTGTACGACGCCTGCCGAAGAGGGCATGGTCGTCCAAACCAAAACGCCGCGGCTAGAGAAGCTCAGGCGCGGCGTGATGGAGCTCTACATCTCCGACCATCCGCTCGACTGCCTCACCTGCAGCGCGAACGGCGACTGCGAGCTTCAGACACATGCCGCCAATGTTGGCCTGCGCGCGGTGCGCTACGGCTACGCAGGCGCGAACCACCTCGACGCCCCGGCGGACGCCTCGAACCCCTATTTCGTCTTCGAGCCGTCGAAGTGCATCGTCTGCTCCCGCTGCGTGCGCGCCTGCGAAGAGGTGCAGGGAACCTTTGCGCTGACGATCCTCGGCCGCGGCTTCGACTCGAAGGTTTCGCCGGGCGGAACCGATTTCCTGTCCTCGGAATGCGTCTCGTGCGGCGCCTGCGTTCAGGCCTGCCCGACGGCGACGCTCAACGAGAAGCCGGTGATCGAGAAGGGGACTCCCGAGCGCAGCGTGGTGACCACATGCGCCTATTGTGGCGTCGGCTGCGCCTTCAAGGCGGAACTGAAGGGCGACGAGGTTTTGCGGATGGTCCCCTGGAAGGCCGGCAAGGCCAATGAAGGCCATTCCTGCGTCAAGGGCCGCTTCGCCTACGGATATGCGACGCACAAGGACCGCCCGCTCAAGCCGATGATCCGCAGGCGGATCGAGGATCCGTGGCGTGAAGTCTCCTGGGAGGAGGCAATCGGATATGCGGCGGGCGAGTTCAAGCGAATCCAGGTGCAATACGGGCGTGATGCGGTCGGCGCGATCTCCTCCTCGCGCTGCACCAACGAGGAGGTGTTCCTCGTCCAGAAGCTGGTGCGCATGGGCTTCGGCAACAACAACATCGACACCTGCGCCCGCGTCTGCCACTCGCCGACCGGCTTCGGCCTCTCCAGGACCTACGGAACGTCGGCCGGAACGCAGGACTTCAAGTCGGTCGAGAAGGCCGACGTCGTCATGGTGATCGGCGCCAATCCGACCGACGCCCATCCGGTGTTCGCCTCGCGCCTCAAGCGTCGTCTGCGCGCCGGCGCCCGTCTGATCGTGATCGATCCGCGCCGGATCGACCTCGTGCGGAGCCCGCATGTCGAGGCCGACCATCACCTAGCGCTCAAACCCGGGACGAACGTTGCGGTCCTGAACGCGCTCGCGCATGTGATCGTCACCGAAGGTCTGATCGACGGGGCCTTCGTCGCCGAGCGCTGCGATGCGGCCAATTTTGAATCCTGGGCGCGCTTTATCGCCGAGCCGCATCATGCGCCCGAAGCGGTCGCACAGGCGACCGGCGTCGATCCGAAGGAGCTGCGCAAGGCCGCACGGCTCTATGCGACAGGAGGAAACGGCGCGATCTATTACGGCCTCGGCGTCACTGAGCATGCTCAGGGTTCGACCGCCGTCATGGCGATCGCCAATCTCGCCATGGCGACCGGGAACATCGGCCGGGAAGGCGTCGGGGTCAATCCGCTGCGCGGCCAGAACAACGTGCAGGGCTCCTGCGACATGGGGTCCTTCCCGCACGAGTTCTCCGGCTACCGTCACGTCTCGGACGACGCAACGCGCGCCATTTTCGAGCGCCTGTGGGGCGTCACGCTCAGCAACGCGCCGGGGCTGCGCATCCCCAACATGATCGACGAGGCGATCGACGGCGCGTTCAAGGGGCTCTATCTGCAGGGTGAGGACATCGCCCAGTCCGATCCCGACACGCAGCACATCACGGCCGGCCTCCGGGCGATGGAATGCGTCGTCGTGCAGGACCTGTTCCTCAACGAGTCGGCGCGCTACGCCCATGTCTTCCTGCCGGGCGCGTCTTTCCTCGAGAAGGACGGCACGTTCACCAATGCGGAGCGACGCATCAGCCGGGTGCGCAAGGCGATCGAGCCGATCGCCGGCAAGGCCGACTGGGAGACGACCGTTGCGCTCGCCGAAGCCTTGGGCGTCCCCATGCCCTACCGGCATCCGAGCGAGATCATGGACGAGATCGCAGCGACGACGCCCACCTTCCGGGGCGTCTCCTACGCGGGTCTCGACGAACTCGGCTCGATCCAGTGGCCGTGCAACGACGACGCGCCGGCCGGCACGCCGATCATGCATGTCAACCGTTTCGTGCGCGGCAAGGGGCAGTTCTGGCTCACTGAATACGTCGCGACCGAGGAGCGCGTCGGCCCGCGGTTCCCGCTCCTTCTGACCACCGGCCGCATTCTGTCGCAATACAATGTCGGCGCGCAGACGCGGCGCACCGCGAACATCACATGGCACGATCAGGACGTGCTCGAGATCCACCCCTTCGACGCGGAGCAACGCGGGATTGTCGACGGCGACCTCGTCCTGCTGCAAAGCCGCTCCGGCGAGATCGCGCTCCACGTCCAAGTCAGCGGCCGGATGCAGCCGGGCGTCGTCTATGCGACCTTCCATCACGCCGTCACCGGGGCGAACGTTGTCACGACCGGCAATTCCGACTGGGCGACCAACTGCCCGGAATACAAGGTCACGGCGGTTGAGGTGCGGCGCACCAACCATCTCTCGGACTGGCAGATCCGGGACCGCGAGCAAGCGGTCGCTCTCAGCCGCATTGCGGGAGCGCCTGCCGATGCCGCCGAATGAAGGCTGCGCGCCGCCGATGATCTTCGACGGCCGCGGCAGGAATTGAGGGGCGTCGGCGGCGTGATGTCGGAAAAACTCGACAAGCTGGTGCGCATGGCCAACCAGATCGGCGACTTCTACGCCGCGACGCCCGAGCCGCAGGCGAGCGCCGGCGCCGCGACGCATCTGCGCGCCTTCTGGACGCCGAAAATGATCCGGGAGCTTGTCGCGTTGGCCGGCGACGGCCGCGCCGCTCTCAACCCGACAGCCGCCCGGGCGGTCGAGGCCCTCAGGCGGGCCGAGCGGCCCTGAGGGTCGCCGCACCATGGAGACGGACCCGAAAGAGGCGGCCCACTTGCGAGCGGAGTTTCTTGCCCGGCGGACGACGCAGCCGCCCCCGCCTGGAACGAGCACGGCGCCTTCAGGTTGAACCAGCTCCATCAATGCGGCCATCGTCCGCGGATCGAGGCGCATTTGGGCGCCATCCGGCGCCATTCAGCGCGCGCTCGGCATGTGTTCGGCGTGCGTTCGACAGGCGTTCGGCGCTGGATTTGACCCTCTTATTCACCCGTGAATCGTGACCTTTCAACGCGTTGCACTCGAGTTCGCGCAAAATCCTTTCGCGCGAATTTTCTTGGTCATGCGGCCCCTCCCCGGGCAAACGGCCGCGTCCCGTCTGAGACGGCGTCGATCCGCCTGCGGCGTCTGAGGCTCGCATGAAGGGATCATACCGTGCTTTCTGCTTTTCCGCAATCAAAAGTCGCGCCGGCGCGTGAGTGGCGGGCGCCGGCTCTTAGAACGAGCGGGAAACGGGCCGCGTCAATCCAAAGATCATCACAGCTCGGCGTTTCCCCTCGGCGTAGCCTCAGACTCCGTCGACCGCCTCTCGGCAAGGAATCGCTCGAACGCCTTCAGGGTCATTCTTGAGACGTGGTGCTCCATGCCCTCGGCGTCGGCTTCGGCCGCCTCCCGGGGCGCGCCGACGGCGATGAGAAGATCGACCACGAGACGGTGTCGCGCCCGCGCGTCGGCGGCCAATTTCTGGCCCGCCTCGGTGAGAAACAGTCCGCGGTAGGGCTGGGCGGTGACGAGGCCTTCGCGTCTCAACCTTGCGATGTTCTTCAGTGCCGTCGGGTGTGTGACTCCCTGGCGTCTGGCGACGTCGGTTGCGCGCGCCTCGCCGTTGGCCGCAAAGAGGTCGGCGATGAGTTCGACATAATCCTCGAGCAACGCGGCCGATCGTTCCGCCCTCATCTTGCCGAAGCGCCTGGCCTGCGCCTCCGGCATGTCCGTCTCGATCGGCGATTTCGATCGCGCCAACACGCTTGTCATTTGCAAAAAGCCCTGCTTTCAACCCTTTGCGCGGCGGCTCATTCCTGAGCGTCGTTGCGGCTCAGGCCCCGATTTTTCCTATCGTTCCCGACCCTGCCCGAACCGGCGCTCTTTCGACCGTTCGACGTCCAATCCCAATCCCCCGCCACGAACGCGGCGACGAGGCGCCGCCCTGTCCGGTTACCAGAAAC
Source organism: Roseiarcus sp. (assembly GCF_052145395.1). NCBI lineage: Bacteria > Pseudomonadati > Pseudomonadota > Alphaproteobacteria > Hyphomicrobiales > Roseiarcaceae > Roseiarcus > Roseiarcus sp. The sequence continues at coordinate 8,431 of NZ_JBKQOT010000319.1, read as the reverse complement.
CCGCAGCGAACGCCATGATAAAGCGCCAGCTTCAAGAGGAAGCATTGTCGCACTCGTAAAGCGCCTTGACATAAATATAGCCTTGGCTACATTTCGTGGCGGCTGGGCTTGAATTCGGAACGGGGACACGACCTATGAGCCAAAGCGCTTCGAGTTTCGCGCCGCTGCCGCCGGCTTCGCTGCCGCGCGCAGAAGGCCGCTTGTCGCATGAAGACATTCTGCGCGCCGAGGATCGGCGCAAGGTCCTGAAAGAGCGAACGGCGCGGCATTGGTTCAGACTCCTCTGGCTGCTGACGGGGCCCGGCGTCCTGGTGATGCTCGGGGAGAACGACGGCCCGAGCATGGTCTCCTATGCGACCACCGGAGCGACCTACGGCGTCGGATTCTTCGTTCCCTTCATTCTGCTCACCTTCCTGATGGCCTTCGCCGTGCAGGAAATGACGGTGCGCCTCGGCGCGGCCACGCATCGCGGCCATGCGGAGCTCATTTTCGAGCGTTTCGGTCCGTTCTGGGGCTACTTCGCCATGGGCGATCTCGTGTTTGGCAACGTGCTGACGCTGGTCACCGAATTCATCGCCATCCAGGCGGGCGGCCTCTATTTCGGCGTGCCCGCGGTCGTCTCGGTCGCGATCGGCGTCGCGCTCGTCGTCGAGTCGCGCGCGTTTCGCCGCTACGCGACCTGGGAGCGGACGGTGATGGCGCTCGCGGTTTTCAACCTGCTTTTCATCCCGGCGGCGCTTTTCGCCCACCCGGACGGCGCGGCGCTGGTTCACGCGATCGGGACATGGAGTCCGCTCAAGGGTGGGGTGACGGCGGCGTTCGTCACCCTGATCCTCGCCAACATCGGCGCGACGGTGACGCCGTGGATGATCTTCTTTCAGCAGAGCGCGGTCGTGGACAAGGGTCTCACCACGGCCGACCTTGGCGAGGGTCGCCTCGACACCGCGATCGGCGCCGTGCTCGCAGCGATCGCGGCCATCGCGACTTTGGTCGCCGCCGCCCCGCTGTTTGAAAACAATGTGGACGTCTCCAAATTCGCGAGCGGCGCGGATTTCGCAACGGCGCTTCAGCCCTACCTCGGCAGCGTCGGCGCGACGCTATTCGCGCTCGGCATGATCGAGGCGGGCGTCGTCGCCGCGATGACAATCTCGGCCAGCTCCGCCTACGCCATGGGCGAGACCGCGCGCGAGCGCCACAGCCTCAACCTCGACATTTCGCAGGGGTGGCTCTTCTACGGCGCCGCGATCGCCTCGACGGTGGTCGCAGCCGCGATCGTCCTCATCCCCGGCGCGCCGCTGCTCGCAATGACGCTGACGGTCAACGTCATCGCGACGCTGCTGATGGCGCCTGCGCTCCTCCTGCTCCTGCTGCTGGTCAACGACCGGGAGATCATGGGGGCTCACGCCAACACCTGGCGCGCCAATATTGTCGGCGGTGCCATCATCGTCGCGCTCGTGCTGGTCGGCGCGGCCTACGGCGTCATCACCGTCTTTCCAGGAATTCTCGGACAATAGGAGACGCGGGCCATGTCGTACGATTCGAACCTCATTGACGCGCTCGAGCCGAGCCAGCTGACCGCCGCCACCGAAATCCCTCTGCCGCGCCGCCGGCTCAGCCGGGCGACGACGATCCTGTTGATCGCCCTGCGCGTCTACATCTTCATCGCTGTGCCCATCGTCGGCTACGCCTTCGTCCACGCGCTGATGGCGCCCCAGTGAGGGGCGGTTCGGAGACCCTCCGCGGCTTGGCGGCTCCGAGCGGCGGGGTCTCCGCACTCGTCTTGGCGCTCAGCACGCTCGAAAGAGTCCGGCCGGTGTGGCAGGATCTTCGATGCTGAGGCTTTGAGCGGGCCTACCGGTTCAAGGGCGCGCCGTGCTTGCCTGTTTTTCGCATTCGGGTGGTTATAACCATACAGGACAGAGCGTAGGTTAACCGGGAGGGACGACAGCTTCACCCGGCCGCCAAAGACCGGCTCGAACCCAAAAGCGGGGAAGACGCGTGCACCTGATCACCGCCGCCGTGCTGACCGCGTTACTCGGCCGAGATCGAACGGGCCATGAAGGACTTCCGAGCTTCGCCGGGGTCATGGAGACAGTGCATGTGCTTCCCGGCCGGCTGCGCCTGCCGGGCACCTATACTGATCGGGCAGCGAGCTGCGGCTGACCAGCTCCAAAAGAGCCTCGCCCGACTCGACGGCGTTCGCGATGTCGAGGTGAGCTGCGTCTCGGGAAGCGTGCTTTTCCGCTTCCGGCAGGATCAGGTTGCACCCGACCTGCTAATGGGCGCTGTGATCCGTCTTCTGGGGCTCGAGAAGGACGTCCAGCGAACGCCGCCCTCGCATATCGGGGAAGGTATCCGTAATGCCGGCGAATCCCTGAATCATGCGATCTACGAGCAAACGGGCGGGGTTATAGACCTATGGACATCGCTGACGCTGCTGCTTGTGGTGTCAGGGACTCGACAGCTCGCAGCAGGAAACCAGTTTGGCTGGCCGCTTCTGTGGTGGGCATATCATTCCATGTTTCCGCCTGAGCGGACCCACTGACCATGACCCTACATCTTGCCAACCAGGTTCGCGCCTGGTTCACGCGGCCACGGATCGTCCATCGACTGCCTGGCCGATTGCGACTGCACATTCCGGCCCTAAAGCACGTCGATCCAACACAACGGGATTGGGCCCTTATGTGGCGGGACGTTTTGGGCGCCTTGACCGGATTCCAATCGGTCGAGGTGAACCTCGTCACCGCAAACGTGCTGATCCACTATGATCCAGAGCAGCTGACAGAGAAGGAGCTGATCGAATTTCTGCAGGACGTGGACCGTCTTGTGCTCCGGCATTGGGATCACCTCGTCGCCACTCCCGACCACGAGTTGCCCAAGGCTGTGCAACGGCTCGTCAGCGCCATTCGTCCCGAAATCCGCCGGAGCCAAACGCTCGACCACGAAACCGAGAGTTCCGGCGATGTTGCGACTTGAGCGGGACCGGGCCAAGAGCTGCCGGATCCTCCACGAACTTCCGGGCCGCGTGCGCATCCATTGCCCTGGCCTGCGGCACCTTTCGAGCGAGGCTGAGACGATCGGCCGGCGACTGAGGGATCTGCCTGCGGTTCTTTCCGTTCGTGTCACTGCGATCACAGAAAACGTGCTTGTCCACTTTGAGGGACCGAATCTCGGCGCTCAAGACGTTCTTGTCGCTGCGCAGTCGGCGCTGAACGATTACTCTCTTGAAGTGTTCAAATCGGAACGGGCGTTGGCCGCGCAGTCCACTGTCCAGGAACGGCGCCTCCAAGAAGAGTCCGTAGGAGAAATCTCGACTCGTGTGATCGCAAGCGCAGTCACGTTGGCGTTCAGCGTTCTGTCCACTCGGGCGGCGCCCGTCACTTTTGTCGGCCGCTTTCTGACAATTCCAGCCTTGACGGCTATTTCGCTGGCCTGGCCGATTTTTCGCAGCGGTTGGAGCTCCCTGGCGAAGAGCGGTCGTCCCAACGCCGACACCCTGAGTTCCACAGCTATCGCGGCCAGTCTTGTCTCCGGCCGGGACAGCGCCGCGCTGACAATCATCGCTTTGGCCGACCTCGCCGAACTGCTGACCGCCTACACGATGGGTCGTACGCGACGCGCCATTCGAGACATGCTGACCATAGGGGAAGCTTATGTCTGGCGCCGGGAGCAGGATGGCCGAGAGGTGCGAGTTCCCGTCGAGCAGGTGCGCGTCGCGGATCACGTCGTGGTCAAGACCGGCGAGAAGATCAGCGTCGACGGGGTTGTTGAGGAGGGAGAGGCGGCGGTCGACCAAGCCTCGATCACGGGCGAATTCATGCCGATGCACAAGCGCGGCGGGGATCCTGTCTTTGCAGGCACGGTCGTCAAGGCCGGCCACCTGACGATCTCGGCGACGAAGGTTGGGGATGAGACTGCGGTCTCGCGAATTGTTCACCTCGTCGAAGAAGCGGCGCATCGCAAAGCGACAATCCAGGCTTTCGCAGACCGCTTTTCCGCGCAGCTGATACCGGCGAATTTCGGCTTGGCGGGGCTCGTGTACGCGATCACGCGCGCCCCGGACCGGGCCTTGAACATGCTGATCATCGACTACTCGTGTGGCGTGCGACTCTCGACGGCGACGGCGCTGTCGGCCGCCATCGCCACCGCGGCGCGCAACGGCATCCTCATCAAAGGCAGCAACTACCTGGAGATGCTCGCAGACGCCGACACCCTCGTTCTGGACAAGACGGGCACGGTCACGGAGGGACGGCCACAGGTGACGTCGGTCATCCCGACGGCGCCGGGCTTCGGTGAGCGCGAGCTGGTCGAGCTTGCCGCAGCAGCCGAAGAGACGTCGACGCACCCCCTCGCGATCGCGTTCGTGGACCAGGCGCGTCGCAAGGGGTGGTCTATTCCGAGGCATGGGGCCACTCACGTCAGCATTGGCCGAGGGGTGGAGACGACCGTGGCCGGAGCGACCGTGCTCGTCGGCAACGCCCCTTTCATGCGTGAGCAGTCGGTTGACCTGTCCGGCGCAGAAGAGGCCGCAAGAGATCTGATGCGGCGCGGAGAGCAAGCGGTCTATATCGCCCGGGACCGTCGCTTGATCGGTTTGATGGGCATCCAGGACACGTTGCGCGAGGACATGAAGAAGTCGCTCAATCGCCTGCGCATGTTGGGAATGGACGACATCGTTCTGCTCACCGGCGACTTGGAGCAGCATGCGGAACTCGTCGCGACCAAGATGGCGATGGATCGCTACCAGGCCCAGGTCTTGCCGGAGGGCAAATCGGACGTGGTTTTGGCGCTGCAACAGAAGGGCAGCAGGGTCGTGATGGTCGGCGACGGGATCAACGACGCGGCGGCTTTGGCGTGCGCAGACGTCGGGATCGCCATGGGAGGGATGCGGACCGACATCGCGATGGAGGCGGCCGACATTACGATCACCAGCGACGATCCCCTGATGATCCCCGCCGCGATCCGCCTGTCCCAGAAGACGATGGGGATCGTCAAGCAGAACTTTGCAACCGCGATCGGGGTCAACACCGCCGCGCTGGTGCTCGCCTCGCTCGGCCGGCTGCCCGTGGTCTGGGGAGCGGCGATCCACAATGCGACAACGGTGCTGGTCGTCTTGAACTCTTTGCGTCTCCTTCTGCACGACATGGAGAGAAGCCGGTGAACGGCGACCAGCGGCTTGCTCTGACGATCGAACACGAGCTTCCCGGCCGAGTACGCATTCGCCTTTCGCATGCCCTGCGGCAGTCCGAACGCGTGAGGCGGTTGGTTGCCGAGCACGACGGGGTTGCCGAGGTTCAATACACCGCGGTCAGTCGCTCGATGCTCGTGCGGTCCGACCCGGAGCACATCACGACCGAGGAAATCGTCATCCGGATCGCGACGGGACTTTCGCTGGAGCACAACAACGCCGACGTTCGTGTTCTGACGCAGCCGCCGGTCCGCGAGCTGACCGATTCCGCGTTCTACTCAGGGATCGTTCTGTTTGCTGCTTTGGCTCTGCGAGCCATGGGCCAATACTCGACCGGCAGGGGGGCTCTCGAAGGGATCGCCGGCCTCACAACCGCGGGAGCGGCTCTATATCACGGCTTGGTCGACTATCGCTTGCGCGGAAATATCGATCCGGAAGTTCTGACCGTGACCTATCTGCTGATCGCTTTGGTGCGCGGAAACGCGCTGCCGGCGGCAACCCTGACTTGGATCAGCACTTTCGGCCGTCATCTGGTTCGCATGCCGCCGCGTGGGATCGTTGTCCGACCGACGGAAACCGGCCTGCACGGCGGATCGCCATACCTGGAGGTGTTGATCGCCCCAGACCCGACCCCGCCCGACAAGATGACATTCTTCGGGATCATTCCCACCATGGCGCTTCAAGCGATGACCGGCGGGCCTGGACGCCATGACAGTCTGATCGAGGACATCCGACAGATTGCCGCGACCCACAACCAGGTTCTCGAGGGCGTCAGTGATTTTCGGCGAGGCATACGATTGCGAATTCGAGACGCAATAAACGCACTCCCGGAGCAATGAAAGCCAAGACCAAGAAGGAGCGTCACCGTCATGCCAATCACCTCACAGCACGTCACCGGCTTTGTCGTCGGCTTGGGCGTCGCCGCCGCGGGCTTCTATTTCTACAAGGTGAACCAGAGACGGGTGGATGCGTGGCTGGAAAGCCAGGGCATTCGGCTTCCTGGCGCCAGCGCGGGCGATCCCGGCGCTTTGACCCTTGAGGAGCTCGTTCGCCAAAAGGAAAAACTGGAGGACCTCATCGCCGAGCGCGAATTTGCGGCCAATCAGAAGACCCCCGTCAAGAAAGTCGAGTCCGAAACACAGAAGCCCGAGTTGGCTCCCGCCTGACATTGAGCGATGAACGTCGGTGACGCCGCTGCTTTGTCGGCCGTTGCAATCAGGTTTTCCGATCCGTCCGCGCCGAGCCGATCGGTGGGACGTCCCACGCCCTTCTGCGCGCCTCTTGCGCCTACGCTGTCGCCACGGCCGGTAGTCCGTCCGAAGAAGCCCGCTCGACCCGCGCCATCGCCTGACGCAGCACGTCGAGGCCGGCGCCGGGGCGAACAGCCTCGGTGGCGAGGATTTGCCGAAACGCCCGGGCGCCGCGCCGGCCCGCGAACAGGCCGTGCAGGTGGCGGGTATAGTCGTGCAGGCGCTCGCCGCGGGCGAGGCCCGCAGCGATCACGGTCATGAAGGCCTCGAGCGCCTCGAACGCGTCGGCCACCGGCGCCGGCTCGCCAAACAGTCCTGGATCGACGCCGAGCAGGAGCTCCGGGTTCTGATAGGCCGCGCGGCCGAGCATCACGCCGTCCACGTGCGCGAGATGAGCGCGCGCGGCCTCGAGATCGGGCACGCCGCCGTTCAGCGCAATCGGCCAATCCGGATGGGCCCCCTTCAAGGCGTAGACGAGGCCGTAGTCGAGCGGCGGCGCGGTGCGGTTGTCCTTGGGGCTCAGGCCTTCGAGCCAGGCCTTGCGCGCATGCACGATCAGCGCGTCCGCGCCGGCGGCCTTGACCGCGGCGGCGAAAGCAAACAAGGCCTCGGCCGGCTCCTGATCGTCGACGCCGATGCGGCACTTGACCGTCACTGGCGCGCCGACCGCCTTCATCGCCACGACGCATTCCGCGACCAGCGCCGGCTCGCGCATCAGACAGGCGCCGAACCTTCCGCTCTGCACCCGGTCCGACGGGCATCCGCAGTTGAGGTTGATCTCGTCGTAGCCGAAATCGGCGCCGATCCGCGCGGCCTCCGCGAGCCGCCGCGGCTCCGACCCTCCGAGTTGCAGCGCGACCGGATGCTCGGCCGGATCGAACCCGATCAGCCGTTCCCGCGGACCGAACACGACGGCGTCGGCGGTGACCATCTCCGTGTAGAGCCGGGCGCGGCGCGTGAGAAGGCGATGGAAGGCCCGGCACCGGCGATCGGTCCAGTCCATCATAGGGGCGACGGAAAAACGGGCGCTATACGGAAGACGCATGGCGGCTGATATAGGCGAGGCTATGCTCGTTGTCGCGGGGCGCGCGGCTCCGACGCTCCCTCGGGACGCCCCATGCGCTTTTCCGTCCGCCATCAGACGATCTATCGCTATTCGGCGCCGGTCCGGCTGGCGGCGCATGCGTTGCGGCTCAACCCGCGTCCGGACGCAGGCGTGCTTGTTTCCCGCGTGCTGGCCATCGAACCCGAGCCGATCTTTCGCGGGGAGACGATCGACCGGTTCGGAAACCTGGTGACGCGCGTCGATTTCGCCGGCTTGTCCGAAATCTTCCGCATCGACAGCCGCTTCGAGGTCGACGTCGCGCCGGCGCCAGCGCCGCTCGGCGAGCCGCCGCCCGCCCTGCCGTGGGGCTCGGACACGCGCGATCCCAACGCGGCTTTTCTCAATGGCGACGATGCGGACGGCGCGGTGCGGGCCTTCGCGCGCAAGCTGGCGGTGGAGAGCGAGGGCGACGCCCTCCCCTTTCTCGATCGGCTCAATGAGACCCTCTACCGCGACATCCGGCACGACATCCGGCCCGAAGGCGCCGCCCGTCCGCCGGAGGAGACGCTGGCGCTGGGCCACGGCGCCTGCCGCGACGTGACGGTCCTGTTCCTGGCCGCCTGCCGCAGCCTCGGAATCCCGGCCCGTTTCGTCAGCGGCTATCAGGCCCATGCGGATACGCCGGATGGGCGGCGGCACCTCCACGCGTGGCCGGAAGCCTTCGTTCCGGGCTTAGGCTGGCGCGCATACGATCCGACCCACGGGGTCGAAGTGTCCGACGGTCACGTCGCTCTTTGCGCCGCCCCGAACCAGGTCGCGACCATGCCGGTCGAGGGCGGCTTCTTTGGCGAGGGCGTGACCTGCAATTACCCACCCTCTTGCCTCTTGCCCCTTGCCACGGGGCGGGATGTCTGAATCCATGGAGCGATGGACCGCAGTGATTTGCAG
>NZ_JBKQOT010000318.1:0-4379 GCF_052145395.1 Roseiarcus sp. | reverse complement strand
CTTCCAGGTCCTCATCCGACGCGACGCAATCTCCTGGAGCAACGCTTCGTAGCGCCTGCTGTTAGTTGCAAGCGTCTCGAACCCGGCTTCGATTTCGCTCAGGCTATGCGGGTCGACGGTCAGGCAGCCGCCGCCCGCGGCGATTTCGGCAATCGATCCTTCGTTCGAGCACAGGCAGGGTTTTCCGCGCCAAAGGCTTTCCGCGACCGGCACGCCAAATCCTTCGGCAAGCGAGACGAACACGGAGGCGTGCGCACGTTTGGCCATCGCCTCGACCTGGTCGTCGGGCAGAAAGCCGTGGAGGACGATGCGCCCGTTCGAGCGCTTCGCCAACAGGCTTGCGGCGAGGGCCGAGTCAGCCGCCACGGATCCGACGACGTTCAGCCGGATATCGAGATCCGGGCGCCGCGCGATCAGTTTCAGGAAGGCCGCCATGGCCGCGAGCTGATTCTTGTGGGCTGAGACCGTCCCAACCGTCACGAACTCCTTTGTTCCGCCCGCGCTGCGTGAATTGCGGTGAGGAACGGCTCGAGGAGCGCCAAGGACCTCCTCGGGGAGATGGATCGGCCGCATCGGAGGCAGAAGCAGCGGCTGGTGTCCGTGGCGCACGAGCCACTCGGTCAACAAGTTTCGGCTGGTCAGAGACACCGGAAGCAGGAGATCCGCCAGCGCCAACGCGTGCGCATAAACGGTGAACCGAAGCTTCTGGTTCTGACCGTCGTCCGCCTTTCCGGCGCCCGCCATGTCGGCGAACGCACGACCGCGGGTTTGCCCGAGCTGATAAGTGAGAGGCATGATATCGTGGACGATGACGGCGATGGGCGCGCCGTGATCGCGGGCCCAACCGATCGGCTCGTCGATCAGCAACGACGGGTAGTCCGGATCGTGGCTTGCAAGGTGCGGGACCTCCGGAATGAGAAGCCAGCTTTCGGCCTGCGGCTCAACCGGGGTATGAGGCGGGCGCGTCGCCTGTAGCTCGGGACCGCCATGCCGGGCGAGGTTGTCGAGCAGCTTCTGTTCGGCGTGGACAAGGGTTCCGCGCTTGCGGCTCCAGCAGACGGGGACGAGTTCGACCTCAGGTCGCAGAACGAGTTGGCGCGCGAGGTTCTTCACGACCCTCGGAATGCCGCTCATCCCATAGTCGGTTCCGGTAACGTGAACAAAGTAATGGACCAGCATCAATGCGCCCTGAGCCCGTATTCCGAACGCGGACCCGGAGCAGCGGCCGCGCTTCTCACATCATCGAAACGATAGAAGACGTCCTCAGCGCGCATTTCCACCATACAGGCGACGCCGTTCGGACAACGATCGATCCCGATTTCGCACGGCGCGCACGGAACCGCCTTCGTCATCGTCACGACTCGCGGCCCGCGCGGCATCCATTCGTTGAAGGCGTGGCTCGCCGCAAAGATGCATAGGGTCCAGCGCCCGCGCGAGGCGGCGAGATGTGCTACGCCGGAGTTGTTCGCCACGACGTAGGGCGCGTTGTCGACAGCCTCGACGACTTCGGCCCACGTCCACGAACCGCAGACGTTGGCGACTGTCTCCGACGACAGGCCGCGCACGATGTCGTTCGCCGCCACGCGCTGGTCGCGCGTTCCGACGATGACCACGGGAAGACCATGCTCGCGCACGATCAGCCCGACCAGGGCGCGATGATGACGCCAGGGCCATTGTCGCAGCCGCTCGTTGGCGAACGGCGAGATCACAACCGGAAAGCGCCCCCCTCGTCCTCCATCACTCGAGTTCCGTCGTGTACGCATTGCGCAGTCGGAGCTCAACAAGGCGCGCGAGCAGCGCCATCGCTTCGGACTGGTGAGCGCCGCGGATGACGCTCGCGCGCAGGAATCGCAACCCCATGAAGCGGAAGGGCCTGACTTCGAACGTCGGACTGCCGACCAGCCGGAACTCGAATTCCGGGATGCGTTCGTCGACGGCGAGATCGATGCGCGGATAACCGCCGCGCGCCGCCTGCAACACCCCGGCCGCCACGGTCCGCAAACCCGAGTCCCGGACGATGTCGTACGGAATCTCGAAATCCCCGTCGAGCGGCTCGATCAGGCATTCGAACTGGTACCGGCCCGGCGTCAGCTGCTCGTAGGGCCCCCAGATGATCGTCCGCATGTCCTGCGGCCGGAACGATTGCTGGAGCGCGATCTCATAGGTCCTGTGTTCCGCCATCGACGTATGGAACCTGGCCGCTGTGATGACGCCAGTTTCGGCCCGGTCGTCGACGGTGGCGCTCGGGATGTTCAGACGAATGGTTAGCCACGGGAATAAATCGTAGCGGTCGAAACCGGCTCGGTGGCGCGCGTCGATGACCTGAAGGATCTCGCGGGAGTCGTCATAAAGGCGCAGGTCGATCGCAAGATCGTAGGATTCGCCCTCGATCTTCCTGGCGAAGCCCGCGATCAGGGTTTTGCGCGGCGGCCGCTCCTGCCGCGCCGAGTCGTCCTCGGGGAAGAAGTCGAACGCGACGACCTCGTCGAAGAAGCCGCTCCGCTGGGCCTCGGCGATGTTCCAAGAGCCGCAGACGAGGGTGAGTCGCGCGCTCCCGAACGCCTGGCGCAGGGTCTTGAACGCTTCCGTCGCCATCATGAAATCGCCGCGATGATCGAGCTTCAGCACGATAATGCGGCTGATCCCGTGCAGATCGGGCGCGACTATCCGGATGGGCGCCGGCTGGTTCTTGTCCAGCGGGAGAAAGCGGACCGGCTTCGTCGCCGTCTCGGCCCAGAGTTCATCGGCGTCCAGTTCGGAACGCCATGGGGGTCGGACGATTCGCTCGAGCGCGAGGACGATATCCTGGCCGCCTTCCGGGCTGGCGTTCAGACCGGCCCAGTACGGAAAGCCCGCATCGCTGTCGCCGAGAAATCGAACCCGAAATTCGCACGGGTCGATCGCCTCCTCGACGTCCGCCATGAGGGTGTTCGGCGTGTAGAAGCGTCGGTGCAGCCGGTTGCGTCGGGACGGCAGCCGCAGCTTGCGTTCGTACAGGAACTGATGCGGAACGCTGATGATCATCATTCCGCCGACCGAGAGCTTGGAGAAGCAAAGCGCGAGAAATTGGCGGGTCTCGGGCAGGAACTGCAAGACGTTATGGATAAAGAGCGCATTCAGCTCGTTCTTCAGGCCGCCGACGTTCGCCTGCGCCTCTTCGGCGTCGCCGGAATTGATCGTGACCGTCGCTGCGATGGGAAGAAGGGAGCCGCGCCATTCGTCGGCCGCGGCCCGCAGTTCCACGACCGCTCCCTTGGCCGCCGCCGCGCGAAGCGCATCCTGCGCGAGGATGAGCCTCAAGAGGCTCTGCTCGCGCGGCTTTTGGGCCCCGATCCACGATTCATCGAAGGTAGGCGACGCTTCGCAGGTCTCCGGCGACCGTTTCGGGATGGCGGACTCGTCCACGACGTCGTCGACCCGGGCGTGCTCGAAACCCGAAAATGCTCCTTCTCCGAGCGGCGCGCGGGCGCCGGCGCCCGCCTCGAGCTGCAGCGGCTCCGGGCGAAGCGACGGCGTCAATTCTCGATCGGATTGAGGGGCTGATGCGGCTTCGCCGAGCGGGCCCCTTTCGCCCCCTGACGACGACTTCGCCTCGAAGCCCTGCGAAGTCAGCACGCCAAATGTTCCAAACCAACGTCTGTTGCGGTCGGTCATAAACTTGTTCCCGATCGCCTTTCTCATTTGCGTCCCCTTATGTCGAATCCTGCATGGCAACGCAAGACAACCAACAGGTTTCTTCAGCGAGACCCCGGTTGGCGCGAAGGCGATGGCCTTTGCGTCGCGCGAGCGGGCGCTGCGACCGCCATTGGGCGCATTGAAAATCGGGGAGCCCGGCGAGTAGAATAGCTTCGCTAATCGAGCGCGCGTTAGCGAGCGGAGGACACCATGAAAGGCGCTGTCGACGACATACCGGTCCCGCCCCGGGAGGGCGCCCCGTCCGCGAGCCGGGGCGAACGGGCGCTGCCGGCTGCGGCGCGGCGCGCGCTTGCGGAGGCGGAGGCGCGGCGGGCGAAAAGCGCGCCGGAACGCCCGCGCGAGATCGCCGGCCGCGGCGGCGAGGACCCAGTGCGCTACGGTGATTGGGAGGTCAAAGGGCTCGCCGTCGATTTTTGAGCGGGGGCTTGATCGGTTCTCGCCGGGGAACCGTTCACGCCGGAGTCGTTGGGGATCCAGCCTCACGTTTCGAGCGGGCCCGTCGGGCCGGGTCCAAGTCGCCAATCGGATGCCTCAGATAGGCGGAGAGGCGCGCAGCGAACGCGTCGGAGGTCTCGGCGAACAGGCGCTCGAACTCGATTGCGGCGCGCCGCTTGAGCTTCTTCTGTTTTACGTCGAGCCGCTCGGCCAGGCCCGCCAGCGCTTCAGGGGAAAGTCCGCCGTGG
>NZ_JBKQOT010000317.1:0-7485 GCF_052145395.1 Roseiarcus sp. | reverse complement strand
GCCTCACGCGCCCGAGGCAGAAGCTCGAGGCCGCTCATGCCCGGCATGTTGACGTCGGAGAGGATGAGAATGAGGCTTGCGCTATCCGCGGCGCCGACGCGCTCGAGGGCTTCGCGCGCCGACTGCGCGAACGCCATGGCGAAGCGCGAGGCGCGCAACTCCTTACGGAACTGCTGGCGGAAAAGCTCGGCGACGTCGGGCTCGTCGTCCACGACCAGGATCAGCGCATTCATGCCGCCGCCCCCGCGCGCGGGAGGACGAGGGTGAACTGGGTGAAGGCGCCCGGTTCGGTGATGACGTCGATGGTCCCGCCGTGCTGCTTGACCACGATGTCGTGGCTGAGCGACAGGCCGAGCCCGGTCCCTTCGCCCGCCGGCTTGGTGGTGAAGAACGGGTTGAACATTTTTGCTTTCACCTCGTCGGGAATTCCCGTCCCATTGTCGCGAATGGTGATCTCGACGCTGTCTCCCAGATCACGCGTCGAAGCCGTGATCGTCGGCTCATAAGGGCTGTTTCCCTCGCCCTGCTTGCGCTTCGTCGTCGCGTAAAATCCGTTGGAAATCAAGTTCAGCAGCACCCGCGTCATTTCCTGTGCATAAAGCTCCGCGGCGCCGGCGTTCTCGTCGAGCGATTTGGCGATCGTCACGTTGAAGCCGGGTTTTTCCGCCCGCGCGCCGTGATAGGCGAGGTTCAGCGCCTCCTCGACCATAGCATTGACGCTGACGCTGGTGCGCTCGCCAGATCCCTCGCGCGAGTGCAGCAGCATGTTTTTGACGATCGAGTCGGCGCGCTTGCCGTGTCCGATCACCTTGTCCAGGTTGGCGTCGATCGTACCGATCAGTTCGCTTACTTCATCCCGGTCGGCCTCGTCGAGCGGCGCCTTCTCCAGAACGCCGCGCAGTTCGTCCATCAGTTCGCGCGACAGCGCGGAGAAATTATTGACGAAATTGAGCGGATTCTTGATCTCGTGGGCGATGCCGGCGGTGAGCTGGCCGAGCGAGGCGAGCTTTTCGGACTGGATCAGCCGGTCCTGCGCCCTGCGCAGGTCGTCGAGCGAGGCCGCGAGCTCTTTCGTCCGCGCCTGGACCTCGTCGAACAGCCGCACGTTCTCCAGCGCGATGACCGCCTGGTCCGCGAACGTCTGGACGATCTCGACCTGGCGGTCGCTGAAATGTCCGGGCTCGTCGCGCGTCAGGATGATGGCGCCCTCCACCCCTTCCTTCCTGAGCAACGGCACCCCGAGCAGGGAGCGCACGTTGCTTGCGAGAGAACCCATCGGCACGACATATTCGGGGTCGGCAAGGCAATCGGGAATGCGCTCGACTTTGCCCGAAAGCAGCACGCGGCCCGCAATGGTTGAGCGTCCCGGTGTCGCGGGGTGATCCCTCAGATATTGGGCGAGCGCGCTCGTATGCTCGGCGCCGATCGTATCGCGGTAGCGGAAAACATCACCGTCGCGCACGCAGATCGTGCCCGTCAGGGCGCCGCCGAGTTCGACCGCGGAGGAAACCAGCGTATTGAACACCGCCTGCAGATCGAACGCCGAGCGGCTGATCACCTTCAACACGTCGGAGGTCGCGGTCTGCATTTGCAGCGCCTCGGTGAGATCGCGCGTTCGGGCCTGCACCTCGTCGAACAGGCGCGCGTTCCCGATCGCGATGACGGCCTGGTCGGCGAAGGTCTGGACGATCTCGATCTGGCGCGGCGTGAAATGCCCAGGCTCCTTGCGCGTCAAAACGAGCGCGCCCTCGATTCCGTCCTTGCCCAGTAGCGGGACGCCCAGCAGGGCGCGGGAGACTTGGCCATGCGCGCCGAGCGGCACGACATAGTCCGCGTCCTCTAAAACATCGGGAATCTCTTCCACCCTGCCCAACAGGAGCACGCGGCCGACAATCGACCCTCGCCCCGGCGTTGCGGGGTGCTCGGCCAGATATTGGCTCATAGCCACGCTGAGCCCGGGGCCGGCGTTGCCTCGATATTGGTAGACGTCGCCGTCGCGAACGCAAATCGAACCGCTGAACGCGCCGCAGAGATCGACGGCCGAAGCCGTTAACGTATTGAACACCGCCTGCAGATCGAACGCCGAGCGGCTGATCACCTTCAACACGTCGGCGGTGGCGGTCTGCATTTGTAGCGCCTCGGTCAGGTCGCGCGTGCGCGCCTGCACTTCGTCGAACAGGCGCACGTTTTCGATGGCGATGACCGCCTGGTCGGCGAAGCTCTGGACGAGTTCGACTTGTCGTTGGGTGAACGGCACAGGCGCGCTGCGCGCCAGCGCGAAGGCGCCGATAGGCTCGCCGCTGCGCATCAGCGGCACGCCAAGCATGGCCCGCACGTTTCCGATCCGCGCCTGATCCTTTTCCGCGTATTCCGGATCGCTCCAGGCGTCGGCAATGTCGACCGCCCGATTCTCCAACGCGACCCTCCCCACCAGCGTCCCGCGGCCGGGCCTGATCTCGGCCCTCTGCTCGTGCTCGCGATAGGCGGAATCGACATCCATCTGGCTCGCCGCGTATCGGTAGACGTCGCCGTGGCGGCGGAAGATCTGGCCATACTTCGCATCGCACAAGCGCACCGCCGACGAGATCAGTGTTTCGAGCACGGTATCGAGATCGAAGGCTGTTCGGCTAATCGCTTTGAGCACGTCGGCGGTCGCGGTCTGCTGTTGCAACGCCTCGGAGAGGTCGCGCGTGCGCGCCTTCACCTCATTGAACAGCCGCGCATTTTCGATGGCGATCGCGGCCTGATCGGCGAAGGTTTGGGTGAGCTTGATCTGGCTCTCGGTAAAGGGTTCCGGCTCCGGGCGTCCGAGGCTGAAGATTCCGACCAGCTCGCCTTCGCGCATCAGGGGAATCACGACGATCGCGCGATAGCCGCCCAATCTGGCGGTCGCCTCGTAGAGATAGTCGGGGTCGGTCCAGGCGTCGGAGAAATGTGCGACGTCGCCCGCGCGCGCGGTTCGGCGAGAGTGCAGAGGATAACGGACCGGGATCGGATTCTCACGCGCCTGGCGCTCGAACGGCTCCGGCAGGCCGAATTGCGCATCGAGCCGGCAAACGTCGCCATCCCGGAGGTGGAGAGTCGCCATAGGAGCGCGACAGAGTCTCGCAGCCGCCTCGAGAATGGCTGTCGTGGCCAGATTCAGATCGAACGCCGAGCGGCTGATGACCTTCAGCACCTCGGCAGTCGCGGTCTGCTGTTGCAGCGCCTCGGTGAGGTCGTGCGTGCGCGCCCGCACCTCGTCGAACAGGCGGACATTCTCGATCGCGATCACGGCTTGGTCAGCGAAGGTCTGGAGGAGTTCGATCTGGCGATCGTTGAACGGACGAACAGCTTTCCGCGTGATGACGAAGCCGCCAATCGGCTCGCCCGCGCGCATCAGTGGCGTCGAGAGCAGCGTCCGGTAGTCGCCACGGCGCTGATAGCCACTCTGGGTGTATTCGGGGTCAGCGAGAACATCGGGGATGTGAATCGACATTCGATCACGCCCGGCTCGCGTTATGCCCCCACTCGAGCCGGAAGGCAGCGGATTGGCTCTTGCGAAGGCCTCCATTTCGTCGCTGAAACCGTAATTCGAGACAAAATGATAGAGGTCGCCGCGCCGCTGAAAAATGGCCGCCCTGTCCCCGTCGCAGAGTTTCGTCGCCGAAGCGGTCAGTGTATCGAGCACAGCCTGCAGGTCGAACGCCGAGCGGCTGATGACCTTCAGCACGTCGGCGGTCGCGGTCTGCTGCGCGAGCGCCTCCTGCGTCTCGCGGAACATCCGCGCGTTCTGGATCGCGATCGCCGCCTGGTCGGCGAAGCTCTGCACGAGCGCGATTTCCTTTTCGGAAAACGGCTTGGCGGGTTTGCGGGAGACGACGATGGAGCCGACGCCGCGATCCTCCCACAGCATCGGCGCATAGAGCACCGACATGCCGCCCGCCTCCCGCAGCATGACCTTGAACCGGTCGGGCAGATCGGGCTTGTCGGCCAGATCGGGGAAGTGGACGGCGCGGCGCTCGGCGATGGCGAGGCCGGTCGAGCTTCCGGCAAGCGGCATGGCGTCCTTGCCCCAATCGCCGACGGGCCATCCGCGCTGCGCGACGCCGCGCACCATGTCGCCTTCGACCAGATAGACGGCGACCGCTTCGAGACCGACCAGGCGCTGGCAGGATTCGAGAATGGTCTCGAAGACCGGCGCGGCGTCCGAGACGGATCGGCTGATCACCTTCAGGACGTTGGCGGTCGCGGTCTGCCGCTCCAACGCCTCTTTGGTTTCGTTGAACAGGCGCACGTTCTGGATCGCGATCGCCGCCTGATCGGCGAAGCTCTGCAACAGCGCCTGCTCCCGCTCCGAAAAGGGCTTGGGCGGCGAGCGCACGACCAGAATCGAGCCGAGGCCGCGGTCCTCCGACAGCATCGGCGCATAGAGGAGCGAGGCGCTTCCGAGGCGCTCAGCGCGTTCGCGCACGGTCGGCGAGAGATCGGGCTCGGCCGCGAGGTTGGGGATGTGGTGCGTGCGGCGCTCGCGGATGATCCGCCCGGTGACGCTCTCGCCGACCGGCGTGACGTCGCGGAGGGCTTCCTGGCGCCTCGGGCCGCGCCAAGCCGCCGGCCGCACCATGTCGTCGTAGCCGATGGTGTAGATTCCGATCTCCTCGCTGCCGAACAGCCGCTGGCAGGCGTCGAGTATGGCCTCGAACACCGGCGCCGTGTCGGCGACCGACTTGCTAATCGCTCCCAGCACGTCGGCGGAAGCCTTCTGCTGCTCCAGGGCCTGCTGCGTCTCGTTGAAGAGGCTCGCGTTCTGGATCGCGATCACGGCCTGATCGGCGAAGGTGCGGAGCAGTTGCACATCGTCCGCAGCGAAGGCGCCCGACTCCCTGCGCGTGACGCTGATCATGCCGATGGCGCCATCGCTGCTCATCAGCGGCGTGAACAGCATGCTGCGGTATCTGCGCAATCGCGCCAGTTCCTTGATGACCGGCGGCACGCCCGATTCCGCCTCGGTGTCGATGAACTGCTGGGTATCGCCGCCGCGAACCAGCACGAACGGCGGGAAATCGGCGATCGGCCTCGGAAACGCGGCCTGAAGGGCTTCGTCCGCTACGGCGTTCGTCGGCGTGAACGCGACCAGATGGAGGGCTTCGCCGACGAAGCGAATAACGGTCGTCGAGAAGCCGCCGAGCAGGCGGTTGGCGCTCGCCGCGATCGCGTCGAACACCGGCCGCACGTCCGACGGCGAACTGGCGATGACCTTGAGAACCTCAGCCGTGGCGGTCTGCCGCTCCAGGGCCTCCTGAGTCTCGTTGAACAGGCGCGCGTTCTGGATCGCGATGGCCGCCTGGGCGGCGAAGGCCTGCACCAGCGCGATCTGCTTGTCCGTGAACGGTCGCACGTGGTCGCGAATGAGGGTGAAAATCCCGACGACCGCGCCGTCCTCGAACAGGGGCGCCAACAGCGCAGTGCGCATGTCGCCAAGTTCGACGCACGCGACGACGTACGGCGCCCGCTCCTGGTAGGCCCGGGTCGCCCTCAGGTCGTCGATATGAACGAAGGGCCTCCCGCGCCCGCTCCGGCCAAGGATGTCTGTAACCGGCAAGGGCGCGCGAAACACGTAGTCGAGGAAGGGTCGCGGGAGCGCGCTGCGGCTGCTGCCGACGACGCGCGCCATATCGCCCTCGACAAGCCAGAGGCCGCCTCCCGTCGCGTCACAAAAGCGAACCGCCTTTTCGAGGATCAAGTCGAACGCCGCGGCGAGATCGCCGGACGACGCGTTGATCGCCTGAAGCACCTGCGCGACCGCCGCCTGCTGCTCGCGCGCCTCGGCGAGTTCGCGTTCACGCTCGGCAAGCGCCTCGAGCAGGGCGTCCCGGGTCGGCTCCTCCGACGGAGAGCGGGCGCGCGTCGGCGGCGGTGGCGACGACGGCGCTGTGCGGCGGGCAGGCATCAGGCCGGAATCCACGAATGAACAGGGGAATCGGAGCATCGCGTCGATTCGACCCGATGGCAAGCGCGGCCGCATGCGATCTGGCCGGCCGCTTCGGGTAAAACTTGCGTTAGGGTCGCTCGGTCTGGCATTGAGCGCACTCGCCGCCGGAGGGGCATCCGCAATGAGAGTGGTTTTGATACTTGCCGCACTGCTCCTCGTGGCCGTGAGCGCGGCGGCCTTAGCGCCGGGGGCCGAGCCTTTTCGCCAAAACCTGTCGCTCGCCACGCTGGCGCTCGCGATTCTGGTCTTGATCGGGGCGTTTTGGCCCTCGCGCCAGAAGGCGCCCCCGCCGCTGCCGGCCGCCGCCGAACCGGCCCGCCCGGCGCCGGAACGGCCCCAAGCGAGCCGTGCAGACGCTGAAATTGTCCACTTTCTGGCGATGCTCCAGGAAAAAGGCCGGCTGGTCGATTTCCTGATGGACGATATCAACGCCTATGGCGACGCCCAGGTCGGGGCGGCCGCCCGGGTCGTTCACGCCGGATGCAAGGGCGTCCTATCGGAACATTTCTCAATCAATCCGGTACGCACGGAGCAAGAGGGCTCGACAATTCAGGTTCCCGCCGGGTTTTCAGCCGACCAGTATCGGCTGGTCGGCAGAATCGCCGGATCGGCGCCCTTCACCGGCGTGCTTGTCCACCGCGGCTGGAAGACGGATAGAGTAAAGCTGCCGCAGCTGCTCAGCGGCGCTGACGACCCGCTGCCCGCGATCGCTCCCGCGGAGGTGGAAGTGAAATGAAACCCCGCGGGAAGCGGCCCGACCGGCCCATCACTAGATCATCAGGACGCCAACTTCCATGACGGCTCGCTTCAGTCTCGGGATCGACCTCGGCACCAGCAATTGCGCGATGGCGCTCACCGATTTCGACGCCGATCGGACCGAGATCGTGCAGATCCCCCAGATCCTGGCGGCAAACCAGCTGGGCGAGAGGCCGACCCTCGCCTCCGCGCTGTACCTGCCGCATCCGGAGGAATTCCGGCCGGAATCGTTCGCGCTGCCCTGGGACGAGAGCGGAGAGCCGCGGATCGTCGGGCAATTCGCCCGCGACCATGGCGCCCTGGTTCCCGACCGCCTGGTAACGTCGGCGAAATCCTGGTTGTCGAACCCGCACATCGATCCGAAACAGCGCACGCTGCCCTGGCGGTCCGAGAGCGCAGAAGAAAGGCTCTCGCCGTTCGATTGCTCCCGCCTCTACCTGCAGCACCTCAAGGGCGCCTTCCTCCACGCCGCTGAGGCCCAGGGCCGGCCGTGGGACCTCGGCGACGGCCAGATCGTGGTGACGGTGCCCGCTTCATTCGACGAGGTCGCGCGAAGCCTGACCGCCGAAGCGGCCGAAGCCGCCGGACTGGGTCCCGTCACGTTGCTCGAGGAACCGCAGGCCGCCTTCTATGCCTGGGCCGCGCGCGCCGGCCGGCAATGGCGCGATGCGGTGACGCCGGGCGACATCATTTTGGTGTGCGACGTCGGCGGCGGCACCGCCGATTTCAGCCTGATCGCGGTGACCGACGTCGAT
>NZ_JBKQOT010000316.1:0-13582 GCF_052145395.1 Roseiarcus sp. | reverse complement strand
CACCACATGGTCACGGGCGCCGGCGACTTCGTCTACATCCCCGCCGACACGCCCCACCTGCCCTACAGTCTGAGCATGACCGAACCCGCCGTCGCGGTCGTCGCCCGCACCGACCCCAACGAGCAGGAGAGCGTGGTCCTGCTGCCGGAGCTTGATGCGATCCACGATTGAGCGCCCCGACGGCCAGTTGCGCCGCACCGGGCGGTCGCATCGACTCGCGGCATCGACTGGCGCGGCTTGACGGCCCGCCGCATCCGCCGGAGTATTGGCCGTTCGTTCTTGAATTAGCCGCGTTTTGTCGACGCAGAGGAACAAGATTGCGGAAGGTTTCGTCTGTGCGTCTTTCCAAACAGCAGCACCTCGACGGGGCGGCTCCGCCCAAGCGCATCCTTTCTCTCGATGGCGGCGGCATCCGGGGCATCCTCACGCTGCAATATCTCAAAGCCATCGAGACGATGCTGCGGAAGCGCTTCAACGACGAAAGCCTGCTTCTGTGCGACTATTTCGACCTCATCGGCGGGACGTCGACCGGGTCGATCATCGCGGCCGGACTGGCCTGCGGAAAATCGGTTGACGAGTTGCAGAAGCTTTACACCGACCTGGGCGCGAGCGTGTTCCAGCCTGGCGCGGTGAGGAAATGGCTCCCGAGCCCGCTTCAGGGCAAGTTCGTCTCGAAGTTCCCCTCCGGCCCGCTTGAAGAGCAGCTCAACGAGGTGCTCGGAGCGGACACGCCCCTCGGCAGCGACGACATCCGCACCGGCCTCATGATCATGACCAAGCGCCTCGACACCGGCAGTCCCTGGCCGTTGAACAACTGCGGGCGAGGAAAGTACGCCGCGCAGGACGGCGCGCTGCGGCTGGCCCGGGTCGTGCGCGCAAGCACGGCCGCGCCGACCTATTTCGACCCCGAGGAGATCCAGATCCAGTCCCGCGACGGAGCGGCCGTCGACGCGGTCTTCGTCGACGGCGGCGTGACGCCTTTCAACGATCCCGCGCTCCGCTTCTCATGCTGGCCGCGCTGCAGGGTCACGGCTTTTGCTGGCCAACGGGCAAGGATCGCCTGCTTCTGGTCTCCGTCGGGACGGGTCGCTACCAGCAGACCTACCAGGCGAGAGATCTCCTCGGCTCGCTGGCCGCCCTGCAGGGCGTCACGGCGCTGCAATCGCTCATGGACGATTGCGAGCGCATGAACCGCGCGACGCTGCAGTGGCTGACGAATTGCCTCACGCCTTCGCTCGTCGATCGAGCGGTCGGAGACATGAAGCTCGACAGCCAGAACGGCCCTGGGCTCGCCACTTACGTCCGCTACAACATCATCCTCGAGCAGAGCTGGCTGAAGACGGAACTCGGCGTCGATCTCAGTGAGCACAAGATCGAGCAGATCCGCAAGATGGACGATCCCTCGAACATGGACGACCTGGCAAGGCTTGGCCGGCGCGCGGCGGAAAAGCAGATCGAGGCCAAACACCTGCCTGCCGGCTTCGACCTCGCCAACGCCGAGTGACGCCTGAAAGGAGCGCGCGCGCATGCCTGAGCCGGCTCCCCGCAAGGTCGCATTATTCAGCGGCCATATGATCGACGCGCCCGACCGCTCGAGCCCACGCTTTCCGCCGGACAAGGAGCCCATCGCCCGGCGCGCCATCGAGGACGCGCTTCGCGACCTCGAGATCGGCGGGACCGACCTTGCCATTTGCGGCGGCGCCTGCGGCGGCGATCTTCTGTTCGCCGAGGCCGCAACCGCGCGCGGGGCGCGCCTCGAGCTCTACATCCCGTTCGACGAGGCGACGTTTCTGAAGAATTCCGTCGACTTCGCCGGCGACGCCTGGCGCGACCGGTTCTTCGCGATGAAGGCGCGCGCGACGCTGCACATTCAGCCGGACGAGCTCGGTCCCCCGCCCGCGGGCGAGGACCCTTATGAACGCAACAACCTTTGGATGCTTGCGCAAGGTAAGCGCTTCGGCGCGAACACCCTCGACTTCGTCTGCCTTTGGAACGGCCAGAGCGGCGACGGTCCGGGCGGCACGCGCCACATGATGGACGAGGCGCAAAAGGCCGGCGGCCAGGCGATCTGGCTCAACGCGTCGAAATTGTGGGGGTGATCGGGACACTCCGCAACCATTTTAGCGAATCGTTCTTGAGGGGCAGTCGATGCCGAAGCCGATTTGTTTCATGATCATGCCGTATGGGAAGAAACCGACTCAGGTCGACCCCAGCAGCAACGCCCCCGGCGAAATTGATTTCAACGCGCTCTGGGACCGCGCCTATGCGCCGGTCATCGAGGCGCTTGGGTACGAGCCGGTCCGCGCCGACCAGGACACCGGCGCCATGATCATCACCCAGATGATCGAAAGGCTTTATTTCGCCGACCTCGTCCTCGCCGACATGACGATCCCGAACGGCAACGTCTACTACGAGATCGGCCTCCGCCACGCGGCCAAGGAGGTGGGCTGCGTCCTCCTCGCCGCCGACTGGTCGAAGGCGCTTTTCGACGTCGCACAAATGCGGACGCTGCGCTACCCGCTGCCCGAAGGCGCGATTGTCGAGGCGACCGCGCAGGCGATCCAGGCGGCGATCAAGGGTCCGATCGAGAGCCTGGGACGGGGCGTCTCGCCGGTGTTCCAGTCGATCCCAGGCTATCCGGCGGCAGTGAACCCGGCCGCGGCGACGTCGATGAAGGACGTGATGGCCGAGCTTGCCGCGTTTCAGGGCGAAGTCCGCGCGGTGCGCGCCCTTCCCTATGCCGAACGCATGGCGAAGGCCAAAGACCTCGTCGAGAAATACTGGAGGCCTCCGGTCACTGGAGCGACCGCGCTCGGACTTCTTCTCGTGCTGAAGGATTCCGCCGATACCGCCGCCGACTGGAGCTGGATCACCGAATTCATCGCCAGGTTTCCTGAGTCCATCGCCGATCAGGAGGAGGTTCGCGAGACGAACGCCTTTGCGCTGTCCAACGCGGGAAATCTGATCGAAGCGATTGCGAAACTCGAGGAGCTCATCGCACGATCCGGACCGACTCCGGAGCGTCTCGGGCTGCTTGGCGGCCGCCTCAAACGGCTTTTCACTAAGGCGGCGACCTCGGCGGAGCGGCAAGTCTACCTCGGCAAGACCATCGAAGCCTACGAACGCGGCATGGAGCTCGACCTGAACCAATACTACTGCTCCAGCAATCTGCCGCGACTGTACCGGCAGCGGAAGCGCAAGGGCGACGACGAGCGCGCGCGGTCGGTGTCGGCGCTCGTCGTCGCGGCGTGCGAGAGGGCGAAGAAGCTTGGCCTCGCGGATGAATGGCTGCGGCCCACGCTGCTCGGCGCAGCTTTCGACGCGGGCGACTGCGACAAAGCAGAGGAACTCGCTGATGAGGTGGCCGCCGAGGGCTCGGGCCGCTGGAAACTCGACACGACGCTGTCCGATCTGGAGTCCAGCGTTCTTCTCACGGAAGACCAGGAGCGGCGGGAGCGGCTGGCTGCGGTTCTCAAGAGGCTCGTGTCGATGACGGCGGCATAATTGAGCTTGGTTAGGGCAAGCCGCAACCTCAGAAAGTGGAGTCGGCGGTACGACCACTCGACTCTTGCCTGACGTCGAGCTTTGTGAGAAACATTGTGCGCCGCAACAAAGCTTGTCGATTCGGCGGCCTGCCGTCGCAAAGGAACGCGTCGCGATGATTGTCGGCGTTCTCAATCAGAAGGGCGGCGTCGGCAAGACGACCGTCGCCGTCAATCTCGCCGCCGCCTATGCGCGGGACGGACAGCGGGTGCTGCTGATCGACGCCGACCCGCAGGCCAGCGCGATGGCGTGGTCGAGCATCCGCGAGGCCGAGCCGCCATTCTCGATCGTCGGGATGGCGAAGCCCACGCTGCATCGCGACCTTCCGCGGCTCGCCACGAACTACGACATCGTCATCATAGACGGCGCGCCGAGAGTGAACGACCTCGGCCGCTCCGCGATCCTGGCGAGCGATTACGTGCTGATCCCCGTCCAGCCCTCGCCCTACGACGTCTGGGCGGCGGCCGACACAGTCTCGCTCATCCGCGAGGCTCAGGTGATGAAGGAGAGCCTCAAGGCCGCCTTCGTCGTCAACCGCCGCATCGCTCGCACCGCCATCGGCCGCGACGCCGCCGACGCGCTGGCGCAGTTCGAGGACGTGCCAGTGCTTGCGGCGGCGCTGCATCAACGCGTCATCTATGCCGAGAGCGTCGCCAAGGGCCTCTCAGTCGTCGAGGCCGCGCCGTCGAGCGAGGCCGCGCGCGAAGTCGAGGCCCTCGCGGCCGAGGTGCTCGGCGAATCCAAGAGGAAAGCCGCGTGAGCCGCAAGTCCGTTCCGTTCACTGTGCCGGAAGGCGCGGGGCGCGCCGAGGGTTCGCCGGGGGGGCGGCGGCCCGGGCCCGGCGTCATCGACGCCCATTCCGACGAATGGGTCAGCGACCGGAACAGCGGCGCCAAGGACAGCTCCGCGCGCCCGAACCCCGGCCTCGTCCTCGACCTCGCCGCGGAACGGAGCCTGACCGAAATCGCCGCCCTCAGCGCGCTGACCCCGATCGCGCTCGGCTGGTTCTGGCTGTTCAACGCCATTAGCGGACGGGTGCGGTTCTGACGCCGCGCGCGCCGCGGTCATGAGTCGCTTCAATCCGACTTGCGGCACCAGCAGGCGATGGTTTCGTAGGGAAACGCGACGCGCTCGCGCCCCGCAAGCTCCGACGTCGCCGCGATGAGCGCGCGCACGGCGTCTTCAACCTTCGCCCGTTCTGCACGTCCGAGCGCTGCGACATAGCTGATCGACAGGACGCGGTCGACGATCACCCGCTCGGGCGGCCCTTCGTGCGCATAGGCGAAACGCCGCTCGGCGAGCGGCGAAAACCCCGGCGCCGGAAAAGCCAACCGCCACGCGCCGCTCTCGTGGCGCGGCGCATCGTCTTCATATCGGCGAAGGATCGCGCTCAGCGCCGCAACCCAGGAAACGCGTTCGTCGCGGACGTTCCACACCAGCCCGAGCGCGCCGCCGACTTTCAGCACGCGGCGGATTTCGGCGAGCGCCGCGGGGGTCGCGAACCAGTGAAACGCCTGGGCGCAGACGACGGCGTCGCAATCGCCGTCGGGCAAGGGAATCGCCTCGGCGTTCCCTTCGACGACGTCGACTCCCGAGAGGGCGCGTCGGAACTCGGCGCGCATCGCCGCAACCGGCTCGACCGCCGTCACGGTCGCGCCCGTCGCGACCAGCCGGGCGGTGAACTTGCCTGTGCCCGCGCCGATATCGAGCGCCGCCTTGCCGGGCGCGAGGCCCAACGCGTCCCGGAGCCAGTCGTCGATTTCGGCGGGATACCCAGGGCGACCGCTCGCATAGAGCCCCGCTCCAGCTTCGAATCCCCCGGCGGCGGCGCGATGCAGGTTCGTCATGACGGCTCCCTTTCGGATGGCTCAAATAGCGCAAGCGATGCGCAGGCAGCGTCAGAAGGCGCTCGCCATGTCAGTCTGCGAGAAATGGTGCCCGGGCGACCGCGGAACTTTCTCTCCATGGTCGTATCAGCTCCTCAGGATAGCGCAGGCGCCGCCGACGGCCTGGATGCGATCGCAGAGCCGCTTCGCTTCGCCGCCGCTCTGCGCCGGAAGGCGGACGCGATAGAACGGCCGCCAGCCTCGGCTTCTCAAAACGGAGCCGAGGACGAACGGCTGCATGTCGCCGATCACGCTCGCGTAATCATGCCGGGCGCGCGCGAAGGCGCGCAGCGCGGAGTCCTTGGAGAAACTGGCCGAGATCTGCACGCCCCACGGCGCGAAGAGGCCCGAAACGATCGGCGGGGCGCCCGATGGACCTCGGGCGACGCGCAGCTTGCCGATGGCGACGACGCAAGGCTCGGACGGCCCGGGCGCGGAAGACGCAGGCGGGATCGGGGCGCGCCATTCCTCGATGTCGTGGCCGGTAATCGCCAGAACGTAGTCCTGCGTCTCCAACGGCATCGAGCCTGCGCCGTCGAGCCATTTTGTCAGCGCATTCGGCCCGGCGTTGTAGGCGGCGGCCGCGAGACCGAGGTTTCCGAATCGCAGCGCGAGATCGGCGAGGAGCTTGGCCGAGGCGGGGATCGCCGCCGCCGGATCGAAAGGGTCGGCGAGACCTCGATCCGAGGCGGTTCCCGGCATGAACTGCGCGACGCCCTGAGCGCCGGCCGGGCTCACCGCGTGCGGCTGAAAGGCGCTCTCCCTCCAGATGAGGCGGGTGAAGAAATTGACCGGCAGGCCTTCGGCCTTGGCCGAATCCTCGACGATGCCGCAGAGGATCGCCAAAGCGTTGTCGCTCGCCGGTTCATGCGGCTCGGCGAGCGCCCCCGGGATCGTGGCGAAAAGGATGAGGAGGGCGAGCGCGACGGCGGGTCCGGGGCCGCTCGCTCGGCGCCGGCGGGCGACGGTCCGCTTCAGCATCCGCCCGCCCGTGCGCGCGTAGCGGGGGCGGCGGCCCGGCCGCGCGCCGCCTCAGGGTTTGAGTCTCGACAGCCAGTCCGCGACAAAGTCGGCGACCTCTTCCCAGCCAGGCTCCACGACGACCATATGGCCGCGCTCGTCAAAAGCGCGGAAATCGGTTATCGCGCCGTGCTGCCGGTAGCGAGAAAAATCATCGAAGGCGACCCTCGCGGTCACGGCCTGGTCGCGCACGCCCGCGGTCATCAGCAGCGGCGGATGGGCTTTGGCGAAGTCGATCTCTGCGGCGGCGCCGCGCACGTCGCCGGCGACACGGCGCGACCCCGGGACGACATAGCGGTCGAACGCCGCCCGCTGCGCTTCGGGCGACAAAACGTTGCCGAACACGGACCGGAACTCTTCGAAGTTCAGCGCTTTCGGCGCGGACGGATCGGCGCCGCGGCCAAACAGGCCCGGCGCCAGCGGCCTGACGGGGCGTTTGGCGGGAAAGTCGCCACCCAGCGAGGCCGAATGGATCGCGACCCCTGCGGAAACGACCCCGCGGTTGACCAGGATCTGCGCGACGACGCCGCCGATCCCGTGGCCAACGACGACCGTCCGCCCACCGAGCGCCTGGACTTCCGTCTCGACACGGACGATGACGTCGGCGAGCGTCAGCCGGGCGAGCGCCGGATCGGGGTGGGCGGCCCGGAGCTCCGCGGGCGGCCGGTCGCACCCCGGCCATGCCGGCGCGACCGCATGGTAGCCCCGCTCCGCAAACCAGGGCAGCCAGTTTTCCCAGCACAACGGCGTCATGAAGAGGCCGTGTACGAAGACGATCGGTGTCGACGCCATCTGAACGCTCCTCGGGATCGCGCGGCGAAATGTATCGCGGTGCACTTATGGGAAACTGACTCCTTTGTCGAGTGTCCGGAGGCGGCGTGAAGCGCATCGCCTAAAGCAGAACTATGATGGTGGGGAGGGCGATGCTATAGGGGCGCCTCGCCGTCACCGCCCGCCCATCCCAGGAGGAATTTCCGCCGATGTCCAAGATCAAGGTCGCAAATCCGGTCGTCGAGCTCGACGGCGACGAGATGACCCGCATCATTTGGCAGCTCATCCGTGACAAGCTGATCCACCCTTATCTCGACATCGAGCTCCAGTATTTCGACCTGTCGGTCGAGCATCGCGATGCGACCAACGACAAGGTGACCGTCGACGCCGCCCACGCCATCAAGGCTTCGGGCGTCGGAGTCAAGTGCGCCACGATCACGCCCGACGAGGCGCGCGTCCATGAGTTCAATCTCAAGGAGATGTGGAAGAGCCCGAACGGCACGATCCGCAACATTCTTGGCGGCGTCATCTTCCGCGAGCCGATCATCTGCAGGAACGTGCCGCGCCTCGTGCCGGGCTGGACGCAGCCGATCGTCGTCGGCCGTCACGCCTACGGCGACCAGTATCGCGCGACCGACTTCAAGGTGCCCGGCAAGGGCCGCCTCACCATCAAGTTCGAGGGCGAGGACGGGACGGTTATCGAGAAGGAGGTGTTCAAGTTCCCCGGCGCCGGTGTCGCGATGGCGATGTACAACCTCGACGACTCGATCCGCGACTTCGCCCACGCGTCGCTGAACTACGGCATGATGCGCAAGTACCCGGTCTATCTCTCGACCAAGAACACCATTCTCAAGGCCTATGACGGGCGGTTCAAGGACATCTTCCAGGAGGTGTACGAGAGCGAGTTCAAGGCGAAGTTCGCGAGCCTCGGCATCACTTACGAGCACCGCCTGATCGACGACATGGTCGCCTCGGCGCTCAAGTGGTCCGGCGGCTACGTCTGGGCGTGCAAGAACTATGACGGCGACGTGCAGTCGGACACGGTGGCGCAGGGCTACGGCTCGCTCGGCCTCATGACGAGTGTGCTGATGACCCCGGACGGCCAGACGGTCGAGGCGGAGGCGGCGCACGGGACGGTCACCCGCCACTACCGCGAGCACCAGAAGGGCCGCGAGACCTCGACCAACTCGATCGCCTCGATCTTCGCCTGGACCCGCGGCCTCACGCATCGCGCCAAGCTCGACGGCAACGAGGCGCTCGCCAAGTTCGCCGCCACGCTCGAGAAGGTCTGCGTCGAGACGGTTGAGGCGGGTTCCATGACCAAGGACCTCGCGCTGCTCGTCGGGCCAAACCAGAAGTGGCTGTCGACGACAGGCTTCCTCGACAAGGTCGACGAGAACCTCAAGAAGGCGATGGCGGCGTAACCCGATCGCGCGCGCCGCTCGCGCGTCCTTCGACGCCGCCGCCCCGGGCGCGGCGCCGCTCGCTTTTGCGGTTCAGCCCAGCTCCTCGGAGACGAGGCTCACCCAGTAGGCTGCGCCGAGCGTCAGGATCGCGTCGTTGAGTCGTATTCGGGCGTATGGACATAGTGGTACGAGCCGTCGGGCTCGACGCCGTTCCCGATCATGATGAAGGAGCCCTGCTTCGCCTCCAGCATGAAGGCGAAATCTTCCGAGCCGGTGAGGAGCGGCGCTTCGGCGATCACCGCGCGCTCGCCGACCACCGCTCGGGCGGCCGCGAGCGAGACATCGGTCTCATCCGCGTGGGTGACGAGCGTCGGAAAAAGTCTTCGGTAGTCCGCCTCCGCCGAGCAGCCGTAGGTCCCGGCGCAGGCTTCGGCGAGCGCCTTCAGCCGCCTCTCGATGAGATCGCGAACGGCCGGGCTGTAGGACCGCGCCGTGCCGCAGACGATCGCCTCGGAGGGAATGACGTTCGGCGCATTGCGGTCGCCGGCCGCGATATGGCCGACGCTCACGACCGCAACCTCCGTCGCCCGCACGTTGCGGCTGACGATGGTCTGGATCGCGCCGATGAACCCGCCGACCGCCAGAGTCGGATCGGTGGCCGCATGCGCGCCGGCGCCGCCGTGGCCTCCTGTCCCGCGGAACGTCACGACCCAGGTGTCGCTTGCCGCCATGAACGGACCCTTGCGGGTGGCGAACATGCCGACCGGCATCCCCGGAGCATTATGCATGCCGTAGATCGCGTCGACCGGGAACCGCTCGAACAGCCCTTCGTCGATCATCGCCTTGCCGCCGCCCATGCCCTCCTCGGCCGGCTGGAAAATGACGTGCACCGTGCCGGCGAAGTCTGGCTTCTCGGCAAGATGGCGCGCGGCGCCGAGCAGCATGGTCGTGTGGCCGTCGTGGCCGCAGGCGTGCATCTTGCCGGGAACGGTCGAGCGATAGTCGCGGCCATGCGCCTCTTTGATGTTGAGCGCGTCGAGATCGGCGCGCAGCCCGATCGCGCGCTGACCAGGGCGACTGCCTCTGATCGTTCCGACGACGCCGGTCTTGGCGATCCCCTCGGCGACCTCGACGCCCCAGGCGCGCAGCTTGTCGGCGACGAGCTTCGCCGTCCGGATCTCCTCGAAACCGGTCTCGGGATGACGATGCATGTCGCGCCGAATTGCGATCAGCTCCGGCTCGTAAGCCCTGAGCTCTTCGATGAGCCTTGCGCGCGCGGCGGTCATGTCAAAGTCCCTCTCAGTCTGGCCCTCTGGCCCTGCGGCCCCACTCTGGTCATGCGCGCGCGCGGATCGCTTCCTCAACCGCCTCGAGCGCTTTGCCGGCGTTGGCGCCGTCCGGGCCGCCCGCCTGCGCCATGTCGGGGCGTCCGCCGCCGCCTTTGCCGCCGAGCGCGGCGGAACCCAGCCGCACGAGCTCGATGGCGTTGAAACGGCTCGTCTGGTCCGGCGTGACGGCGACGACGAGGCTCGCCTTGCCGTCCTCGGCCGTCGCCGCGATCGCCACGACGCCCGAGCCGACGCTCTGCTTGGCCTCGTCGGCCAGCGACTTGAGATCCTTCATGTCGACGCCGGTGACGGCGCGGGCGTAGAACTTCACGCCGGCGACCTCGCGAACGGCGTGGACCGCGCCCGAGCCGCCTCCGCCCATCGCCAGTTTCCGCTTGGCGTCGGCGAGTTCGCGCTCGAGCTTGCGCTTGTCGTCGATCAGGCCCTCGAGGCGTTTGGGCGCCTCGTCGGCCGGCGCGCGCAGGAGCTGGGCGATTTCGGCGAGCCCGTGCGAATCGGTGGTGAGTTTCTTGCGCGCCTCGTCGCGGGTCTTGGCCTCGATGCGGCGGACGCCGGCTGCGACCGCGCTCTCGCCGACGATCGTGATCAGGCCGATGTCGCCGGTTCGTCCGACATGCGTGCCGCCGCAGAGCTCGACGGAATAGGCGCGCTCGTGGTCGGCGTCGTCCTCGATCAGGCCCATGCTGACGACGCGCACCTCGTCGCCGTATTTCTCGCCGAAGAGAGCCCGCGCGCCAGACTCGCGCGCGTCGTCCAGGCTCATCAGGCGCGTCGCCACCTCGGCGTTCTCGAGCACGACGCGGTTGGCGATGTCCTCGACGGCGGCGAGTTCGTCAGCCGTGATCGCCTTGGGGTGGGCGAAGTCGAATCGCAGCCGGTCTGGCGAAACGAGGGATCCCTTCTGCGCGACATGGTCGCCGAGCACGAGCCGCAAGGCCTCGTGAAGGATGTGGGTGGCGGAATGGTTGGCGCGCGTCGCGGTCCGCGCCGCGTGGTCGACGGTAAGCTCGACCGCCATGCCGATGCGGGCGCTCCCCTCGACGATCGAGACATCGTGAACGATGAGGTCGCCGAGCTTCTTGCGCGTGTCGGCCACCACAGCGCGGAAGCCGGGCCCGGTGATCTCGCCGACGTCGCCGACTTGTCCGCCCGACTCGCCGTAGAAAGGCGTCTGGTTGAGGATGAGCGAGCCGTTCTGGCCGGGCTCGAGCTCTCCGACCTCGACCCCGTCCTTGACGATGGCGCGCACGACGCCCTCCGCCGCTTCGGTCTCATAGCCGAGGAAGTCGGTCGCGCCGACCCGCTCGCGCAGCCCGAACCAGACCGTCTCGGTCGCGGCCTCGCCGGACCCGGCCCAGGCGCGGCGCGCCTCGGCACGCTGACGCTCCATGGCGGTGTTGAAGCCGTCGACGTCGACCGAGAGCCCCCGAGCCCGCAATGCGTCCTGAGTGAGATCGAGCGGGAAGCCGTAAGTGTCGTAGAGCCGGAAAGCGGTTTCGCCGGAAAGCACGCCGCCCGCGACAAGCGGCCGCGTCTCGTCCTCGAGGATGGCGAGGCCGCGCGCGAGCGTCGTGCGGAAGCGCGTCTCCTCGAGCCTGAGGGTCTCCGTGATCAGCGCCTCGGCGCGGATGAGCTCCGGATACGCCTGGCCCATCTCCCGCGTCAGCGCGGGCACGAGCCGCCACATCAACGGATCGCGCGCTCCCAGGATCTGGGCGTGGCGCATGGCGCGGCACATGATCCGGCGCAGTACGTAGCCGCGGCCCTCGTTCGAGGGCAGCACGCCGTCGGCGACCAGGAAGGCCGAGGCCCGCAGGTGGTCGGCGATGACGCGGTGAGAGGCCCGCTGCGGTCCATCCGGATCGACGCCGGTCAGGTCGGCGCTGGCGCGGATCAGCGCGCGGAAGAGGTCGATGTCGTAGTTGTCGTGGACGCCCTGGAGCACGGCGGCGATACGCTCAAGCCCCATGCCGGTGTCGATCGACGGACGCGGAAGGTTGACGCGCTCGCCGCCCGGCAGCGCCTCGCATTGCATGAAGACGAGGTTCCAGATCTCGACGAACCGATCGCCGTCCGCGTCGGGCGAGCCGGGCGGGCCGCCGGGGATGTGGTCGCCGTGATCGAAGAAGATTTCGGAGCACGGGCCGCACGGCCCGGTGTCGCCCATCGCCCAGAAATTGTCGCTGGTCGCGATGCGGACGATGCGCTCGTCCGGCAGGCCGGAGATTTTCTTCCAGAGATCGAAGGCGTCGTCGTCGTCGTAATAGACGGTGACGGTGAGCCGCTGCTTGTTGAGCCCGAAGTCGCGGGTCAGCAGGCCCCAGGCGTATTCGATGGCGTTCTCCTTGAAATAGTAGCCGAAGGAGAAGTTTCCGAGCATCTCGAAGAACGTGTGGTGGCGGGCGGTGTAGCCGACATTGTCGAGGTCGTTGTGCTTGCCGCCGGCGCGCACGCATTTTTGCGCGGTGGCGGCGCGGACGTAGGGTCGCTTCTCGACGCCGGTGAAGACGTTCTTGAACTGCACCATCCCGGCGTTGGTGAACATGAGCGTGGGGTCGTTGCGCGGCACGAGCGAGCTCGAGGGAACGACCTGATGGCCGTTCCTGGCGAAGAACTGCAGGAAGCTCGACCGGATCTCGTTGACGCCGCTCATGAACACCTTTGCCTCTTCACGTTTTTCAAGAGGCTTTCTAAATCATGGGCACGCGGGACGCCAACGGGAATCGCGGGGGTGAGCGGGTCGATCGGCGGCGCGGCGAACGCTCGCCACGAGGTTCACGAAGACACACAAAGAAGCGCTTTCGTGACCCTTTGTGTTCCTTGTTGTGAACCCGTCACACAAAAAACAGCCGGGGCGCGGGAGCGGCGCTGAAAGCTTACGGAATCCCTGGCGGACGGGCGCGCCCTTCGAGGAGGCGGGGACGCGGAGCGCGCCCGAAGGAGTCCGGTCAGCCCTCGGCGTCGTCCTCGTCGGAGGGACCCGCATTCTCGAGAATGCGCTCGGCGATCAGGCCGGCGTTCTCGCGGATGGCGCGCTCGATCTTATCCGCCATTTCGGGGTTGGTCTTGAGATAAGCCTTGGCGTTCTCGCGGCCCTGCCCGAGCCGGACGCTGTCGTAGGAAAACCACGCGCCGGATTTCTCGACCACTCCGGCCCGGACGCCAAGATCGACAAGCTCGCCGGTCTTGGAAATGCCTTCGCCGTACATGATGTCGAACTCGACCTGCTTGAAGGGCGGGGCGACCTTGTTCTTGACCACCTTGACGCGCGTCTGGTTGCCGACCACCTGGTCGCGGTCCTTGATCGCGCCGATGCGGCGGATGTCGAGGCGCACGGAAGCGTAGAACTTGAGGGCGTTGCCGCCGGTCGTGGTCTCGGGCGAGCCGTACATGACGCCGATCTTCATCCGGATCTGGTTGATGAAGATCACCATGGTGTTGGAGCGCGAGATCGACGAGGTGAGCTTGCGCAAGGCTTGGCTCATGAGCCGCGCCTGCAGGCCCGGCTGGGACTCGCCCATCTCGCCCTCGATTTCCGCGCGGGGAGTCAGAGCCGCGACGGAGTCGATGACGAGCACGTCGATCGCGCCCGAGCGCACGAGCGTGT